>CAXGUU010000059.1:0-12770 GCA_964012875.1 uncultured bacterium | reverse complement strand
TGGTATCGCGAAGGCCGCGTACCGCTGCATACCCTGCGTGCGGACATTGATTACGGCTTCGCTGAAGCAAATACCACTTACGGTGTTATCGGCGTCAAGGTGTGGATATTCAAGGGCGAAATCGTGGCCCAGGCTGAAGAACCAGAACTGGAAGAAGCGGAATCAGGTACCGCGGCCTGAGTGCATTGAGAGATTGAGTCGATGTTACAACCGAAAAACACAAAATTTCGAAAGCAGCAAAAAGGCCGAAATCGCGGCTTGGCACAACGCGGTAGTCGCGTAAGTTTCGGCGAATATGCGCTGAAAGCGACGACCAGCGGGCGTGTAACTGCGCGTCAGATTGAAGCCGCCCGTCGCGCAATTACACGCCATGTGAAGCGCGGGGCAAAAGTCTGGATTCGGGTTTTTCCTGACAAACCAATCTCCAAGAAACCTCTCGAGGTACGGCAAGGCAAGGGTAAGGGAAACGTTGAG
This sequence comes from uncultured bacterium, assembly GCA_964012875.1. GTDB lineage: Bacteria > Pseudomonadota > Gammaproteobacteria > CAXGUU01. Next base: position 12,296 of record CAXGUU010000059.1, on the reverse strand, counting down.
TACTGGGTTGCTCAGGTCAAGCCCGGCACCGTGCTTTACGAAATGGAAGGGGTCTCCGAGGAGCTGGCACGCGAGGCCTTACGACTTGCGAGTGCGAAATTGCCAGTCAGAACCACCTTCGCCATACGGACGGTTCTCTAAATGAAAACAACCGAGATACGCGCAAAAAGCGACGACGAGCTAAAACAGTTGTTGTTGGATATGCGACGCACGCAATTTAACCTGCGTATGCAGGCTGGTATGGGGCAGCCTGCCCGTGCGAACGAAATTCGCGAAGCGCGCAAGGATATTGCGCGGATTAAGACTGTCCAGGAAGAACGACGCCGAGGTGTTAGCGCATGACTGATGAAACAAACAATGCCCGGACCGCTGTCGGCCAGGTTGTCAGCAACAAGATGGAGAAGACAATCTCCGTGTTGATAGAGCGGCGGGTTAAACATCCGCTGTACCGAAAATACATCAAAAAGTCGACGAAATTGCTTGCGCACGATGAGCAAAACGAATGTGGGGAGGGCGATACCGTCGAGATCCAGGAATGTCGCCCACTCTCGAAAAACAAGAGCTGGCGTCTGCAGCGTGTTATCGAACGCGCAACGCAAGTTTGATTGGTCTGTAGCTTAGGCAGGCGCACGGAGTAGATCATGATTCAGATGCAAAGCATGCTTGATGCAGCAGACAACAGCGGAGCACGTCGTCTGATGTGCATTAAGGTGCTCGGCGGTTCGCGCCGTCGCTACGCGGGGATTGGCGATGTGATCAAAGTCACTATTAAAGAAGCGATCCCCCGAGGGAAAGTGCGCAAGGGCGAAGTTTTCAACGCTGTTGTTGTGCGGACAAAAAAGGGTGTGCGCAGGCCCGATGGATCGCTAATCCGCTTTGACGGGAACGCTGCCGTGCTTCTGGACAAGCAGTTGAATCCGGTCGGTACGCGAATTTTCGGCCCGGTAACCAGGGAACTTCGCAACGAAAGATTTATGCGAATCGTTTCGCTGGCGCCGGAAGTCCTTTAACAGAACGAGTGGCACCATGAACAAGATTAAGAAGGGTGACGAAATTTACGTCTTGAGCGGCCGGGACAAAGGACGCCGTGGCACCGTGGTCAGGGTGCTCGAAGAAGAGACCCGACTGATTGTTGAGGGTATCAACATGGTGAAGCGCCACACGAAACCTAATCCGCAGTTGGGAACATCCGGCGGCATCGTCGAAAAAGAGGCACCGATTCAGATGTCCAACGTCGCGCTTTTCAACCCGATGACCCAAAAGCCTGATCGTGTCGGCTTCAAGTTTCTGGAAGACGGTCGCAAGGTTAGATTTTTCAAGTCGAATGGCGAAGTCGTCGACGCTTAAGACTTAGGAACCGAAACAATGGCAAGGCTCGAAGATTTTTACCGCGATACGGTCGTTTCTGAACTCCAGGGCAAGTTCAATTTCGGCAGCGTGATGGAAGTACCCAAGGTCACTAAGATTACGCTGAACATGGGACTGGGCGAAGCGGTGGGCGACAAGAAAATTGTCGAACACGCAGTGCGGGATTTGACCCAGATTGCCGGGCAGCAACCTGTTGTCACCCTGGCACGTAAGTCCATCGCGGGATTCAAAATTCGTGATGGATGGCCAATCGGAGCCAAAGTCACGTTGCGCCGGGAGCGGATGTACGAATTTTTGGATCGCTTAATCAACATTGCGATTCCAAGAATCAGGGATTTTCGTGGACTTAATCCTCGCTCATTCGACGGACGCGGAAATTACACCATGGGTGTCAAAGAGCAGATTATTTTCCCTGAAATCGACTACGACAAAATCGACAAGCTTCGCGGTTTAGATATCTGCATAAGCACGTCGGCACGGAACGATGAAGAAGGCCGCGCCTTATTGGAAGCATTTCGTTTCCCGTTGCGCACTTAAGGATAGACGATATGGCAAAGAAGGCGATGATTAATCGCGAGAAAAAGCGTTCAGCAATGGCGGTGAAGTACGCGGCAAAACGCGCTGAGTTAAAGGCTGTAATCAAGGACGAGGAGCGCTCGTTTGAAGAGCGGGAAGAGGCGCGTGTCCGACTCCAGAAACTGCCCCGCGACTCCAGCCCTGTGCGTGGGCGTAATCGCTGCCGCCTGACTGGTCGTCCCCATGGCTACTATCGCAAATTTGGACTGGGCCGAAATGAACTTCGAAGGCTGGCCATGGAAGGGCACATCCCTGGTTTGGTTAAGGCGAGCTGGTAACCGGAGGTAGTAACGATGAGTATGCAAGATCCTATCTCGGATATGTTGACGAGAGTTCGAAACGGCCAGGCCCGCGCCAAAAGGGAAGTGGTCATGCCTGCGTCGACGAAGAAAGCCGCGATCGCTGAAGTTTTGAAGCAGGAAGGATACATATTGGATTACCGCGTCGATGGTGATGGCTCCAAGAAAGAGCTCGCGATCGAACTTAAGTACTACGACGGTAAACCTGTTATTGAAAAGATCGAGCGGGTCAGCCGTCCTGGCCTCAGGGTTTACCGGGCCACCGGTAAATTACCCAGGGTCGTGGGTGGTCTTGGCGTTGCAATTATTTCAACGTCGAAGGGCCTGATGAGTGACCGCCAGGCACGGGCCGAGGGCATCGGCGGCGAAGTCGTCTGCTCTGTTTATTAGAGGGGCAACGATTTATGTCTCGGATAGGAAATGCGCCAGTTGAGATCCCTAAAGGGGTCGAGATTTCGGTGAATGGGAAGACGTTAAAGGTTAAAGGCTCGAAAGGCGAACTTCTGCATGAAATCCACCATGTAATTGGTATTGATGTAGAAGACGGTCAAGCAGTTGTTAAGTCTCACGAGGCCTCCAAACAGGGGAGAGCTTTGTCGGGAACAACACGAGCAATTCTCCAAAACATGGTCACTGGGGTTTCTGACGGTTTCGAACGCAAACTGGAAATTGTTGGTGTCGGTTACCGCGCCCAAGTGCAGGGCAAGAAACTGAATCTTTCGCTTGGCTTCTCGCATCCGGTTGAATTCGAAGTCCCCGAAGGAATCACCGTGGAAACGCCCAGTCAGACTGAAGTACTCGTGAAAGGTATAGACAAGCAGTTGGTCGGCCAGGTGGCAGCGAACATTCGGGCGTATCGCAAACCAGAGCCGTACAAGGGTAAAGGTGTCCGGTACAGCGGCGAACACATCGTGAAGAAGGAAGCCAAAAAGGCTTAATTGAGTCATGGATAAGAAGAACTCTCGGATTAGACGCTCTCGTAAAGCACGAGCTGCAATCAAACGGCAGGAAGCAGTTCGTCTCTGTGTAAACCGGACCCCGCAACACATTTACGCGCAGGTCATTTCAGCGGACGGAAACTCTGTACTGGCTTCTGCTTCGACGGTCGAAAAAGAAGCGCGGGCCAGCGGCGTACATGGCGGCAATATTGCTGCAGCAGGTGAAGTTGGAAAGCGAGTTGCCGAACGTGCCCTGGCTGCTGGTGTGAGTGAGGTTGCGTTTGATCGGTCCGGATTCAAATACCACGGTCGCGTCAAAGCTTTGGCCGATGCCGCGCGCGAAAGTGGCCTTAAGTTTTAGGGAGCTTGTATAGGATATGAGTGCTAATCCAAACATGTCAGATAGCAACGAAGGCTATCTGGAAAAACTCATTAACGTTAACCGCGTTGCAAAAGTTGTTAAGGGCGGGCGAATCTTCGGATTTTCCGCGCTAACCGTGGTTGGCGACGGGGAAGGCCGTGTGGGGTTCGGCCGCGGAAAGGCGCGCGAGGTTCCCGTGGCAATTCAGAAAGCAATGGAAAACGCTCGCAAGAACATGACGACGATAGCGTTGAACGGCGATACGTTGCAGTACCCGATCATGGGTGAGCATGGCGCTGCGAAGGTGTATATGCAGCCGGCTTCTGAAGGCACCGGAATCATCGCCGGCGGCCCGATGCGGGCGGTATTCGAGGTTCTTGGTGTGCACAATGTTCTCGCCAAGTGCATCGGCACAACAAACCCGATCAATGTCGTTCGGGCAACGATTAACGGATTGCGCTCGATGTCTTCCCCCGAAGAGATGGCAGTGAAGCGCGGGAAATCCGTCGAAGAAATTCTGGGATAGGGCGATGTCCGCAAAAACGATCAACGTAATGCTAATGAAAAGCTTGAACGGAAGGCTAGCGGCGCACAAAGCTTGTGCTCATGGCTTGGGTTTACGCCGCATTCGACAGACCGTGCAAGTAAACGACACCCCGGAAAACCGGGGCATGATTGAGAAGATCAGCTATCTAGTCGCCGTAGAGGAGACAGTGTAATGCGACTGAATTCGATCAAACCCGGGTGCGGTGCCAAGAGCCGCGGCAAACGAGTAGGCCGCGGCGGCGGTTCGGGTTCAGGAAAGACCGCAGGTCGTGGGCATAAAGGTCAGAAATCACGCTCTGGTGGCTATCATAAGGTCGGATTTGAGGGTGGCCAGATGCCGCTTCAGCGCCGCTTGCCCAAATACGGGTTCAAGTCGCGGGTCGCTCGCTTCGTCGATGAGATCAGGGTTCACGAATTGGCAGGCGTTGAGGCTGATCCCATCGACCTCGGTGCGCTTAAATCTGCGGGTCTCGTGCGAAACGAAGTGAGCCGCGTAAAGGTCATTGCCTCCGGTTCTATCGAGAAAGCTGTAAAGCTGAAAGGCTTGGCAGTGACGCCCGGTGCACGTCAGCTAATCGAAGGTGCCGGAGGCACCATCGAAGAGTAAGTCAATGGCAACCGCAGCGAACAATCTACCCGGAGGCATCGCCGGCCTCGGAAAACTGACCGAGCTGCGTCAGCGCATCTTTTTCTTATTGGGCGCGCTATTAGTATTCCGCATTTGTACCCACATCCCGGTACCCGGCATAAATCCGGTCGCGCTCAACGCCCTGTTCGATCAGCAGAGAGGCTCGATCCTGGACATGTTCAACATGTTTTCTGGCGGCGCGCTGGAGAGGTTCTCGGTCGTCGCGCTCGGCATCATGCCGTATATATCGGCGTCCATCATCATGCAGCTGTTGACTGTTGTTCATCCGAAACTTGAACAGATGAAAAAAGAAGGTGAGGCCGGTCGGCGCAAAATCAATCAATACACGCGCTATTTCACTGTCTTCTTGAGCCTATTCCAAGCGACCGGTGTAGCTATCATGCTGGAACAGCAAACAGCGGCGGGCATGCAACTGGTCATCGATCCGGGGATGTCGTTCAAGATTACATGTGTTGCTACCTTGGTTACCGGTACGCTGTTTCTGATGTGGCTGGGCGAGCAGGTCACGGAGCGGGGAATAGGTAATGGTATTTCCATGATCATTTTTGCGGGTATCGTTGCCGGGTTGCCGTCCGCAATCGCCGGTACATTAGAGCTTGCACGAACGGGTGAGCTGAATTTACTTCTGGTGCTCGGATTATTCGTGCTGGCAGTTGTCGTAACCGGATTCGTGGTCTTCGTCGAGCGTGCTCAAAGAAGGATCACAGTAAATTACGCTAAACAACAACGCGGCGGGCAGATGTATGGTGGCCAGTCGACGAATCTGCCGCTCAAACTCAACATGGCCGGGGTCATCCCGCCGATTTTTGCGTCGAGCATTATCCTCTTTCCCGCAACGATAGCCGGATGGTTTGGTAATGCCCAGGGAATGGGATGGCTGCGCGATCTCAGCACCACACTATCCCCTGGTCAGCCTCTATACGTAATGTTTTACGCTGCGGCGATTATTTTCTTTTGTTTTTTTTATACGGCATTGGTTTTTAATCCCAAGGAAATGGCCGACAACCTGAAAAAGTCAGGCGCGTTCATTCCTGGAATTCGACCAGGCGATCAGACAGCGAGATATATTGATGGCGTAATGACGCGCTTAACAGCAGCCGGCGCCATTTACATTACGGCGGTATGTCTGCTCCCGGAATTTCTGATCCTGCAGTTGAACGTACCGTTCTATTTTGGCGGTACTTCGCTGCTGATCATCGTCGTTGTAGTGATGGATTTTATGTCGCAGGTTCAGGCGCATTTGATGTCTCATCAGTATGACGGATTAATGAAGAAGGCCAACTTGAAAGGCTACGGTCGGCGTTAACGCCAGGAAGAGGTTTTCTATGAAAGTTCAGGCGTCAGTAAAACGAATTTGCCGCAACTGTCGCGTCATCCGACGCAAAGGCACTGTCAGGATCATCTGTAAAGATCCACGGCACAAGCAGCGCCAAGGTTAAGCGCTGAAGTAATTTTAAGGAGTACGTAATGGCTCGTGTTGCAGGTGTGAACATATCCGACCGTAAACACACGGTCGTCGCCCTTACCGAGATATACGGGATCGGCATAACGCGATCCAGGACGATATGCTCAGTGACGGGCGTTGCCCCTGAAGCGATGGTCAAGGACCTCACGGAGGGCCAGCTCGACCAATTGCGGAGTGAGGTTGCGAAGTACCAGATTGAGGGCGATTTACGACGTGAGGTCAGCATGAACATAAAGCGCTTGATGGACCTCGGTTGCTATCGTGGCATTCGTCATCGCCGGGGACTTCCCGTACGCGGACAACGGACACAGACTAATGCGCGCACTCGCAAAGGGCCGCGACGACTGGTCAAAAGATAAGGCTTAGGTATTTGTTATGGCGACATCGTCTACACGAACTAAAAAGCGCGCAAAGCGCATGATTATGGATGGCGAAGCTCATATTCACGCTTCGTTTAACAACACCATAATCACGATTACCGACCGGCAGGGAAATACGTTGGCGTGGGCCACAGCTGGCGGCAGCGGGTTTAGAGGTTCTCGCAAGAGCACGCCGTTCGCCGCGCAGGTTGCGGCCGAAAGGCTGGCGAGCGTCCGGGACGATTTCGGGATGCAAAATCTTGATGTTTTTGTCAAGGGACCAGGACCAGGCCGGGAATCAGCCGTCCGTTCGTTGAATGCGGCCGGATTCAAGATCACGAACATCACAGATGTAACGCCGATTCCACATAATGGATGTCGGCCTCCCAAGAAGCGAAGGGTTTAGATCATGGCTCGATACATTGGACCAAAATGTAAGCTTAGTCGCCGGCAAGGTATGGACCTCGGACTAAAAAGTCGCGCGAGACCCATCGAGACGAAATGTCAAATGGAAAAGCCGCCGGGTCAACACGGTGATAATCGTGGGCGGCGCATGTCCGATTACGCTCTGCAGCTTCGGGAAAAGCAAAAGTTGCGCTACATCTATGGCGTCCTGGAGAAGCAGTTCCGTAATTACTACAAACAGGCCGCGCGCCGGAAAGGTGCAACCGGCGAGAATCTGCTGCAATTATTGGAGCGACGTCTGGACAACGTGGTCTACCGTATGGGATTCGGCTCGACTCGTTCGGAAGCGCGCCAATTAGTCAGTCACAAGGCGATCCTCGTTAATGGTAAACCGGTAAATATCCCTTCTTTCCAAGTGTCACCAGAAGACGTTGTGACGATAAGGGAAAAGTCAAAGAAGCAAGTACGTATCCAGGACTCCCTCGCGATTGCAGAACAGTTGGGTTTCCCGGAATGGGTGGAGGTCGATTCCAAAGGTATGGAAGGCCGGTTTAAGTCCATACCACAGCGTGCAGATTTGCCGGCCGACATCAACGAATCCCTCGTTGTTGAGCTGTATTCGAAATAAGACTTAATAGAGGAGACACCAGCATGGCGTCAGCCTTAAACGAATTGTTGAAACCCCGCATTGTTGAAGTGCAGTCTGTGAACGCGCGTACGGCGAAGATTGTGATCGAACCTTTAAATCGCGGATTTGGCCATACATTGGGAAACGCATTACGTCGCGTATTGCTATCTTCAATGACTGGAAGCGCTATTACTGAAGTTGAAATTGAAAACGTTCTGCACGAGTACACGACGTTGGAAGGGGTTCAGGAGGATGTCACGGATATCTTGCTGAATCTCAAGAGTCTCGCGATCAACATGCATGCTCGGGACGAAGCTACCTTGACAATAAATAAGCGCGGACCGGGTCCGGTGCTAGCGCGCGATATTCTCCTTGACCACGATGTTGAAATCGTCGACCCGGATTTTCATATCGCAAGCCTTAGTAAAAACGGTGAGCTGAACATGACACTTCGCGTCGCCAAGGGCAGGGGCTATCAACCTTCCACGGTGCGTGATGTGTCCGAAGAGCCGGATTCCGCCATCGGCAGATTAAAGCTTGATGCTTCTTTTAGCCCGGTACGGCGTTGTGCGTATGAGGTGCAAAGCGCACGCGTAGAGCAGCAAACGGATTTGGACAAACTCATTGTCACCATTGAAACCAACGGAACCATCGATCCAGAATTCGCCGTAAAAGAGGCCGCGGGTATTTTGCGTAGCCAGTTAGCAGTGTTCGTCGATATCAGCTCGGATGATATCCAGGAAGCATCACAAGCTGACGCCGTGGAAATCGATCCGATTCTATTGCGCTCGATCGACGACCTTGAACTCACCGTTCGATCCGCGAATTGCCTGAAAGCCGAGAGTATTTATTACATCGGTGACCTGATTCAACGTACTGAAGTCGAACTTTTGAAAACGCCCAATTTGGGTAAGAAATCCTTGACTGAAATCAAGGATGTACTGGCTGCCCGCGGACTGTCCCTCGGCATGCGCCTTGAGAACTGGCCACCGCCAGGGCTGTACGACAACGAGCGCGCCGCACTTTAACAGCGTCTTGAGCGAACCAGAGAACCAGAAAAATGCGTCATCGTAACAGTGGCAGACAACTCAACAGGAACAGCTCACATCGAAAAGCGATGTTCCGAAACATGGCGGTATCACTTTTCCAGCATGAAGTGATCAGGACGACCGTGCCGAAAGCAAAGGAACTGCGACGGACCGTCGAACCATTAATCTCAATGGCCAAATCAGATACTGTCGCGAAGCGACGCCTAGCATTCTCCCGTCTGCGTGACCGGGACGCGGTTACCAAGCTATTTAATGAAATCGCACCCCGCTACGCGACTCGACCAGGGGGATATACCAGAATCCTCAAGTGCGGCATCCGGCCCGGCGACAAGGCGGCTATGGCTATGGTTGAATTGGTGGACTAACGGTCCAGAGTTTAGAAGTTATCTCCGGATTACGCACATGTGCGTTACAGGACCACTTTTACGTCACACTGCTTGGTGTCTTGTACAGGCGGCTAAGTAAAATAAAACTCTCCTCCGTCAAATCCCACCCCTCCCGCTTGCCTGGATTACTATTGTAGTGTGGTCGGATTAGCGAGACGCTTGTACAGTTGCCCATGAAACGTCTCGCCAATTAGACGGCATTACAGCGCTATCGTCGTGCTGACCGGTGACACGACTAGCGGACTGCGCGAGCGCCTGTGCTGATCAGGTGCGGAGGACCTATTACTGAAGCCGTCCACGAGCTCCGGCCTATCTGTATCCATAGCGCGCTCTCTTAGCTATCGCAATCCGGTACGTTAAAGTGCGTTAGCTACTGAACATAGGACCATATTGGACGCTCACGACGAAGCTAACGGGCTTTTAAGTTCGATTAATAATCCTACAAACTTTAGCCATGCTGCAAAGGCGGAGCTAGAGTATCTGATTTACATTTTGAGTCGCGCGGTCGCGGAGGCGAATAAACTACTCACAAAGCAAACGCTACACAGAATAAATGGCGTCGCAGCAATAATTGGGGCGCATGTCATTTAGCGAGAGTTAAACGAAGTGTCAGCTGACATGGATCTCGATACACTTGCGTCAAAAATATTAGTGGTAATAGAGCATTGCAGTCACCTACCGCTGAACAGGTCTTAAGGAGGTGAGCGTGGATCGGTAAGATTTTGTAAAAAAATCTACTCGTGATGCAGAACCTAAATCGATCAGGCTTAACACGGTAATGGCAGCCTTCGGGCTGACTGTGCATCTGGAGTGCCTGACGCTCCTGTCACGCAATTTCAATAAGTCGACCAGATTTCTGAATACTGGAAATCCGATGGGTAACCATGATTATGGTCACGGAACCCTTGAGTTCGGCCACCGCGCGAACGACGACTGATTCGGCATCGCTATCCAGTGCTGAAGTAGCTTCGTCAAGAACTAAAACCTCGGGGCTTCGGTAAAGAGCCCTGGCGATAACGATGCGTTGGCGTTCCCCCCCCGACAATCGTGTACCGCGCTCACCGACTTCGGTTTCTAATCCATCAGGAAAATTTCGGATCACCGACGAGAGGCCGGCATTGTCTACGGCCTTGTCGAGAGCATGCTCGTCGACTTCATCGCTAGGCAAACCAAGCAGGATATTTTCCCTGATCGTCGCGTCGATGAGGAACACCTCTTGTGGAACATAACCAATGGACCTTCGCCAACGACATAGGTTGGTTCGAATGTCCTGACCGTCAACAAGAATCGCACCACTGCTCGGCTCCAATGCCCCCAGCAACAAATTGATGGCGGTCGACTTGCCGGAGCCTGTCGGGCCAACGAGGGCGACAGATTCTCCGCGCTCGATGGTGGTCTGAAAATTGGATAGCGCGGGGGCTTCTCCTCCGGGATAGGTGAAACTGACGTTTCTGAATTCAATTTTCGATTGCAGAAGCGGTTTTTCAGATCCCAAGATCGGCGCTTCATGCATGGACCGGCTTTCGAGTTCCTCTAATGTTCTAGCTACAATTTCCACAGAAGGAAGGCTGTGGCGCATTTCGGTGTAACTGTCGACAGCGCCCCTAATCGCACCTTTAAGTCTGACGAATGCAACCGCGAACACGCTCAGCGTTTGCACGAGGTGATCGGTAGTCACGTCTCTGTACAAGAGCATCAAGGTAACCCCAGTCAAGCCCAGGACACCGGTAACCTCGATCAGAGGCTGGGTGGCACTCTTCATCGTTTGCAAGTGTCGTTGTATACGGAATATTGAGCGAAGTGTGGAATCAAGTCTGGCGACGAAGAAGTCCGCGCGCTGTAAAATGGAAATCTCTTTGACGCCCTGAAGTCCTTCAACAATCGCTTTGATCGCCGCCCCGCGATGCCGTTGTAGCCGTAATCCCAGGCGGCGTGCTCGTCCGCGGAGAAAAGCCGCAAAACCGATACCGGTGCCGATAAACAGAAATATCCAGGCGATCGTTTCCAGTTCGAGTAGAACTAACAGAACGCAGACGATGCCAGCAATGATGACGGTGTTTCCCAGAAGGCGGACAGCAGGCAACAGCGCGCGAGTTGCCAGTTGAACACAGTCCTGATTGACATTGCGCTGTAACTCAGCCGCATTGTGTCGTACGTGGAAAAGGTAGGGCGCATTCATATATGCTCCGAACAACCGTACGCTCACTTTCCTAGCCCTGTTAAACGCGTATCGGGACTTCCAATAGGTCGCAGCAACGGTGTACACAGCCTTAAATACGAAAAACGTCAGTACGCTTAGTCCTGTAACGAGCACCAGAGTGCGATGATCAACTGCAGCCAAATCTTCTTCTGATGCGAACGGTATTTTTTGGACGTTCGAAACCAAGGTATCGGGGTAGATAATGGCGGTTATGAACCCTGGGATTAGCACTACGCCAATCATTTCGAGCACGGCTTCCCCAAGAATGATTGTAGTGAGGGCGATAAATCCCAGGCGCTCTCTAGCGGTCAACAGCCCCGCGAAATTTCGAATCGTGTTCACTCAGCGAGGTCCTGACACGAACTAGGGCCGTGCCTTTCTCGGCGACGCATAACCGGCTGCGAACCGATTACGGAAAAATGCGGAAAGATAGTCGCCGTCCTGACCGGTGATACCTGTGATTAGCGCGACTTTGCTACTCATCCTGACACTATTCCTGTGGAATAACGGCGTTCACGCACACGTCTTCGTAGCGGGCGTAAAAGCAGTCAATTCAGTAGACGGTCCATTAGTTGATGCCGGTAGCGTACATGACCGAATGCGACAATACGTTTATTTATCAACCTTAACGTTCTTACAATGTCGTCAGTGCATCCGCGTATGACGAAACCCGCAATCCGTTCGAGCAAGCGCTCGTCGGGCGCAGGCACTATTGTTTGGAGATCGCCTTCAATTCGATGCGTCGCCGATGCAGTACCGGTTCGGTGTATCCATTCGGATGATGTACGCCGCCGAACACCAGTTCGCACGCTGCCTGAAACGCAACCGACTCATCAAAATTGCGCGACATAGGCTGATATTGCGGATCATCCGAGTTTTGTCGATCAACCACTTCAGCCATACGTTTCAATGTCTCGAGTACGTGCGTTCGGCGGACGAAATCGTGTCGTAGCCAGTTAGCGATATGTTGACTGGATATTCTTAAGGTCGCCCGATCTTCCATGAGTCCAATGTCGTTGATATCCGGCACTTTCGAACAACCGATTCCGAAATCGATCCAACGCACT
>CAXGUU010000058.1:0-12863 GCA_964012875.1 uncultured bacterium | reverse complement strand
CGCGTGCGCTTTCGAATTGACGGCGTGCTACAAGAAGTCTCGCGTCCGCCAATTTCCCTCGCCGGCAAGATTGCGGCGCGAATCAAGGTCATGTCGCGGCTCGACGTATCGGAGCGCCGGGTTCCACAGGACGGACGCATCAAACTCAAGTTATCGAAAAGCAAAGCCATCGATTTCCGCGTGAGCACGTGCCCGACACTTTTCGGGGAAAAAGCCTGTTTGCGTATCCTTGATTCCGATGCCGCGAAGCTGCAGATCGATCAGCTCGGTTACGAAGATCATCAAAAAGAGATGTTTCTGAAAAATCTGCACAAACCCTACGGGATGTTCCTGGTCACCGGTCCGACCGGCAGCGGCAAGACCGTGTCGCTGTATAGCGGGATTAATATCCTGAACCAGGAAGACGTCAATATCTCGACTGCGGAAGACCCGGTTGAAATCAACCTGCCCGGAGTCAATCAGGTTCAGGTGGATGAGCGCACAGGGATGACCTTCCCCAAGGCGCTGAAAGCGTTCCTGCGTCAGGATCCAGACATCATTCTGGTTGGCGAAATACGCGATCTCGAAACGGGTTCAATCGGTGTTAAAGCGGCACAAACCGGCCATATGGTGATGTCGACCTTGCATACCAACGATGGACCGCAGACGCTGACCCGTCTGCAGGACATGGGCATCCAGGCCTTTGCGGTGGCGACGACCATCAACCTGATCACCGGCCAGCGCTTGTGTCGCCGGCTGCATCCGGACTACCGCGTACCGCTCGAAATGCCGGACGAAGCGCTGCTCGATGAAGGCTTCCTGCAGGAATGGATTGATGAAGGTGTCAAAACCTTCGGCCCGGGCGACGGCGGCGCTGACTGCCCCAGTGGATATAAGGGACGCGCAGGCATCTACCAGGTAATGCCGATATCGGATGCAATGAAACGCCTGATCATCGAAGGCGCAAACGCGGTTCAGCTAGCCGACCAGTCGATGTCAGAAGGTATCTGGGATATTCGTAAGTCCGGGCTCGCCAAAGTCAGAGCAGGCGTGACAAGCCTCGCAGAAGTCAATCGCGTGACAGTGGAGTAGACCATGGCACAAGCAGCAGCCAAGAGTGAGATGTTCGTGTGGGAGGGCGTCGATAGGGCCGGAAAAAAGGTCAAGGGCGAGATGTTCGGGAAGAACGATGCCCTGATCAAAGCTCAGCTGCGGCGTCAGGGTGTCAATCCCCTTAAGGTCAAGAAGAAACCGAAACCACTGCTCGGCGGCGGAAAAATCACGACCAAAGACATCACCGTTTTCTGCCGCCAGATGGCGACCATGATGTCGTCCGGCGTACCGCTGGTGCAGTCGTTTGAAATTGTCGGTCGGGGCCATGAAAACAAGGCCATGCAGGACCTGATTATGACCATTAAGGGTGACGTCGAGGCCGGCGGCTCTCTGAACGAGGCGCTGCGTAAGCATCCGAAGTACTTCAACGAGCTGTTTGTCAACCTGGTCACCGCCGGCGAACAGGCCGGTATTCTGGAAGACATCCTGCACAAGCTCGCTACTTACATGGAAAAGACCGAAGCGCTCAAATCCAAGATCAAAGGTGCGATGTTCTATCCAATCGCAGTGATCGTGGTTGCATTCGTCATCACCTGTATATTGATGATCTTCGTGATACCGCAGTTCCAGGAATTGTTCGCTGGATTTGGCGCCGACCTGCCAGCGCTGACAACCTTCGTTATTACCATGTCAAAGTGGTTTCAAGCTAACTGGTTCTTTCTGATCGGCGGCATCATCCTGACCATCGTTGGCATAATCCAGGCGATGAAACGATCAGTTAAATTCGCCCACTTCGTGGACCGGCTGTTGCTCAAGATTCCGGTGCTCGGCGACATCCTGAATAAATCCGCGATCGCACGCTTCGCACGTACGCTGGCAACCATGTTTGCGGCCGGTACGCCCCTGGTGGAAGCGATGACCTCGGTTGCCGGAGCGTGCGGCAACATTGTCTACTATGAGGCGGTTATGAAAATGCGCGATGACGTTGCGACCGGCACGCAGATACAGGCGGCAATGCGCGATGTCGGCGTATGGCCAAACATGGTGATCCAGATGGTCGCTATTGGCGAGGAATCAGGCGCGCTCGATCAGATGCTCGGCAAAGTCGCGGACTGGTACGAGCAGGAAGTCGACGACGCAGTCGAGTCGCTCACCAGCCTGTTGGAGCCAATCATTATGGCGGTGCTTGGCGTGCTGATTGGTGGCCTCGTAGTCGCAATGTACCTGCCAATCTTCAAGATGGGACAGGTCGTCTGACAGCGTGACACGAACAGGCATGAGATTGTTAGCGTTTTCGTGCTGACGTGCCCGGTACTCGGCGACGCCATTTCCAGCAAGCCCCTGCTACCTGCAGGCTATCCTGCTAACGGCTTGCGGTTGGGGGCGGACACCGTTGAAAGCTGCATGGTTGTTGCGCAGACCCGTTTCCTCACCCTCACTCCCTACATGGACCCAGCCCAGTGATTGACCCCGTCCTGTTCATGTTTACGGCCACCGTTTTTGGTCTCATGATCGGAAGTTTTCTGAATGTGGTCATCCATCGACTGCCGCTGATGATGGAACGCGAGTGGCGGGCCGATTGCGCGGCCCTGGACGGGGACGAAGCAACAACAGATGGTGAAACAGAACCTTTCGACCTCGTGCGCCCTCGCTCACGATGCCCGGGTTGCGGTGAAAAAATCGCGGGATACGACAACGTCCCGGTGTTGAGCTACCTGTTGATAGGGGGCAAGTGCCGCAGATGCGAGTCGGCGATTAGTATTCGCTATCCGCTGGTAGAGGCCGCCACCGGCGCCCTGACCGGACTGGCCGCTTTTGCTTTCGGATTCCCGGACGGTGTTCCCACTACGGACTCAATTATTCATGTCGCGGCCGTCAGCCTGTTTGCGTGGTACCTGATCGCGCTTGCGATGATCGATCTCGATACCCAATTGCTGCCCGACAGCTTGACCATGCCACTCCTGTGGTTCGGTATCGCGCTTGGCTTTTCGGATGCGTACCCCGTTACCCTGGAAGATGCAGTATTGGGCGCGATGTTCGGATACTTAAGTCTGTGGTCGGTCTACTGGGCGTTTAAACTCGTAACCGGGAAAGAAGGCATGGGCTATGGCGACTTCAAGCTGTTGTCGGCACTCGGCGCATGGCTTGGTTGGCAAGCACTCCCAGCCTTGATCCTAGTGTCGTCAGCGGTAGGTGCGATAATCGGTGTCACGTTGCTGTTGACGTCATTCGCCAAGCGTAGCGAACCGATACCGTTTGGCCCTTACCTTGCACTCGCAGGTTTAATCATGATGTTTTGGGGCGGACGGATTTCCGACCTTTTCAACATCGGCACCGGCATATAAGCGGCGCGGTTGTTATCCCGGTAGTGCTAGAAACGTGAGTCAAAGGCCACTTGTCATCGCTGTTACAGGCGGGATTGGTTCCGGAAAGTCCACGGTTTGCGACATGTTCGAACGTGCGTACGGGATAGCCGTCATCGACGCCGATCAGGTCGCCCGGGACGTCGTCCAACCTGGGGAGCCGGCTCTGCAGGAAATAGTGACTGCGTTCGGAGAGTCGGTGCTCGATGAGCACGGCGAAATGGACCGTGCCGTTGTCCGGGATATCGTATTTAGGGACCCGGCTAAGAGAAAAATGCTTGAGGACATACTGCATCCTCGTATTCGGACTGCGATGGGCGACCGTATTAGCGCAATTGACGGCCCCTACTGCCTGCTGGGTATCCCCCTGCTCGCCGAGGGCCGTTCGAACCCGCTCGTTGACCGGGTCCTTGTGGTCGATTGCCCGGAAACCCTGCAAATTGAACGGGTCATGAAACGCGACCGTTTGACAGAAGCAGATGCTGGCGCAATTATGCGTGCTCAAGCTGACCGAAAAGAGCGCCTATCCATCGCCGACGATGTCATCATGAACGACGGTAAGCCGGACGATCTCTCTGGCCAGGTGGGTGCATTACACGAACGCTACCTTGAGATATCCGAGCGCCAGGACTTAGCGAGATGAGATAGATGAGCTCGACAGCAGATGGCGTACAGGCAAGCCTTTTTCCCGACACGGGCGTGTCGGTGATATACGAGCAGCCATTAAGCGAGCGAATGCGAAACTGCCTTCGACTCGAACATCTGTTTTTTTCGATCGAATCCGGGATAGACGAGGGCAGCCCAGAACGTGCCCGCGACACCATCACTAGTATGCTCGATGTCTGCGATTTTCTGTTGCGTACAGATATCAAAGGTGAACTGATCAAGGAATTGGAGCGAAACTCCACACAATTCATCGCATTGCGGAGCAACCCGAGCGTGAGTCAGGATGCGTTGGACCGAACCTTATCGGATATCGGCGACGTTTTAGTGCAATTAAAGAAACCTGACTACCAACCCGGGAGTGCACTTCGGGCTGACGAGCTCGTTACCCAGATCAAACAACGCATCAACATTCCCGGTGGAACCTGCAGCTTCGATGTTCCAGCATTTCATCACTGGTTAAATTCCGACACCCACCACCGCGCCGAAACACTCAAAGCCTGGATGAAGGATCTGAGGGTCGTCGAATGCGCCACGCAGACAATCTTGGCGCTGATCCGCGACAGTAGCGACCCACGGGTAGTTACCGCGACTGCTGGTGTGTACCAGGAGCAATTCGACAGTGACGTTCAACATCAGCTGGTACGCGTCATATTGCCGCGGGACATCGCCGCTTTTCCAGAAATCAGTGGCGGCAAGCACCGATTTACGATTCGTTTTTACCAACAGACCAAAACGTCAAGTCGCCCAGTCCAAATTGAGGAAGACGTTAACTTTGAATTGAGGTGCTGCGGTATATAGAGCCGCGATTGCGAACAACCGCAAAGCTGGTTACCGATCGTCGTCACGTCAGAAGTGACCTCAAGAGTAACCAGGGTCGCGACCTGAGCTGATTATTATTGCGACCGCTTGTGACTATCAAAATTCAAAAGCAGGGTCCGAATCGAATCGTTCGCGCGGGGAAATTCGAATCCATTCAGATCTTCCACCGTGACCCACTTGATTTCCTGCCGCTCACACGCTCTCGGTTCACCACACCATTCGGTAACTCGGAATACCAGCAAGCGAACTGATTGGGTCAGATAGTCGTACCTGACCCGAAGCAACGGAACCGCGGCGCAAATCTCTATCGCAATTTCTTCACGCAGTTCACGGACCAGTGCGTCTCTCGACTTTTCACCCGCCTCCACTTTGCCGCCGGGAAATTCCCATAACCCCCCCATATGCAATCGGTGCGGTCTTTTTGCGATCAGAATTCGTCTGTCTGACCTGGATATAACGCCAACAGCAACATCAATCATCGGTCCACCCAGATCGCGCCTACGCCCCCGAACAGAACCATGCTGCGAGCCACGGCGAGCGCGGCGGCAAGCTAGCTGCGGTACTCAGCATTGATGCGGACATAGTCGTAACTGAAGTCACATGTCCACACGGTCGCCTGACGCGGTGTATTGCCGATCGCGATAGCGATGTCGATCTCTTTGTTCTGCATCAGTGAGGCGACGACCGTTTCGTCATACCCCGGAGCTGGCTGCCCGCGCTTAATCAACTGATGACCGCCAATATCGATGTCAATATCAACGAGATCGAACTCTACATCAGGCGAACGGCCGATCGCGGCCAGTATTCGACCCCAGTTCGGATCGCTGGCGAACATCGCCGTTTTAACCAACGGCGATTCAGCAACCGTATACGCAACTTTGCGGCACGCCTCCTCATCCTTGCCACCGCGCACACTTACCGAAACGAACTTGGTGGCCCCTTCACCATCACGAACGATATCCTTTGCAAGTTCGATGCAAACGGCTTCGATTGCTGCGTAGATGGTTTCAAAGGCAGCGCTACCGATTTCGGGTACCGCATTACCCGCAGCACCGGTGGCAATGACCACGAGCGCATCATTGGTTGAGGTATCGCCATCGACGGTAATGCAATTGAAGGAATGGTCTGTGGCCCGGCGCACCATATCGGCCATAGCTGCCGGGTCAACCCGCGCATCGGTGGCGACATAGGCGAGCATCGTAGCCATATTCGGTTTGATCATCCCGCTGCCCTTAGCAATGCCCGTGACGTGGATGGGGCGTCCATCGAGATCGACAGACGTTGAGCGAAGCTTGGGCCGTGTGTCAGTGGTCAGGATACCGGCGGCCGCCAACTCCCAGCTTGTCGGCGACAAGTTATCGAATAACGATGGTAGTGCATCGATTAGAGCACTGGCGTCAAGTTGTTCGCCAATCACACCAGTCGAAAACGGTAGGACGGCTTCTTCGGGACAACCACCGAGCTCCGCTACGCCGCGACAAACGGCTAGCGCCTGCTGTTCTCCTGCAGTACCGGTACCGGCATTCGCGTTGCCGGCATTGATGATCAGATAGCGTGGTTGCGCCTGCTTCTGATGCCGCTTGCACACAGTAATCGGTGCGGCGCAAAATCGATTAGTGGTGTAGACGCTGTGTGTGGTGCAGTCTCCGCCAATCTCAATCAGAACCAGATCATCGCGATCCTGATACCTCGATCCGCAGGCCACTGCAGCCAAACGCAACCCTTCGATTCGTGTAGCGCTCGCGCCGGCAGTCGGTTTAGCTGAGCTTGCCATGGCACTGCTTGTATTTTTTGCCTGAGCCACAGGGGCAAGGTTCGTTCCTGCCTATCTTCCGTCCGTCACGCACATACGGCGTCTGATCAGAAGCCTCACTCGCATCCGTCGCGAGGGCGTTCGCCGGCTCAGTTGACGCAGACTGGTATTCGTATTTCTGCTCCGACTGACGCCGGTTCTGCTCTTCTACCGCTTCGACGTCATCGTTTGCCTTAACCTCGACTTTCGACAGGATGCCAATCACGTCCCGCGTGATTTCACCCAACATCCGGGCGAACATTTCAAATGCTTCACGCTTGTATTCCTGCTTCGGATTTTTCTGGGCAAACCCCCGCAGATGTATGCCCTGCCGCAGATGATCCATGGCTGCCAAGTGTTCTTTCCAGTGTGTATCAAGTACCTGCAGCATGATGGCTTTTTCAAAATTACGCAGCACCTCGGAACCGGCAATTTCTTCCTTTCCCTTGTAAGTCTTCGCAACCGCCTCAACGATTCTGCTGCGAATCATTTGTTCGTCGAGTTCGTCTTCCTCGTCCAGCCACAACTGTACTTCGCAGCCGGTCGCAAACTCCTGCTCCACGGCAGCAGTTAAACCGGTAACGTCCCACTGGTCCTCGAAACTGTTCGGCGCCACGTAGGTGTCGACCAGATCGTTAATCACATCATGGCGAATGCCTTCGATATTCTCAGAAATGTCGTCGGCTTCCATCAGATCGCGGCGCTGCTCATAGACATGTTTACGTTGATCATTGGCAACGTCATCAAACTCCAACAGTTGCTTACGAATGTCGAAGTTGCGCCCTTCTACCTTGCGTTGCGCATTCTCGATAGCCCGCGTCACCCACGGATGCTCGATAGCTTCGCCCTCTTCCATGCCCAGTCGCTGCATGAGGGTGCTGACCTTTTCCGATGCAAATATCCGCATCAGATTGTCTTCAAGTGATAGATAAAAGCGACTGGAACCAGCATCACCCTGGCGGCCCGACCTGCCGCGCAATTGATTGTCAATTCGGCGGGATTCGTGACGCTCCGTGCCGACGATATGAAGACCGCCGGCATTCAAAACTTTGTCGTGTCGCAGCAGCCACGCGGAACGCATCTCTTCGATTTTTTCATCGGTTGGATCGTTCAACGCACCCAGCTCGGCTTCAAGATTGCCCCCCAGCACGATGTCGGTGCCACGACCAGCCATGTTCGTCGCAACAGTCACGGCGCCTGGACGGCCGGCATTGGCGACAATATGCGCTTCTTTTTCGTGAAACTTAGCGTTCAGAACTTCGTGCTGAATGCGCTTCTTGTTGAGCAACGCTGACAGGTATTCGGACGTTTCGATTGAAGTTGTTCCGACCAGGACAGGCTGCTTGCGCTCAACACAATCATTGATGTCTTCAATGATGGCATCGAACTTTTCCTTGGCGCTCAGGTAAACAAGGTCGCCCCGATCGTCGCGGATCATGGGCTTATGAGTAGGCACGACAACGACTTCCAGGCCATAGATTTCTTGGAACTCATAAGCCTCGGTGTCGGCCGTGCCTGTCATGCCGGACAATTTGTCGTAGAGACGAAAATAATTCTGATAGGTGATCGACGCTAGGGTCTGGTTTTCCTGCTGAATCGAGACGCCTTCCTTCGCCTCAACTGCCTGGTGCAGGCCCTCGGACCAGCGGCGGCCGGGCATCGTTCGGCCGGTAAACTCGTCAACAATGACGATCTCGCCATCGTTAACCACATAGTCGACATCTATCTGGAACAAGGCGTGCGCTCTGATCGCGGCATACACGTGGTGCATCAGCGAGATATTGCTGGCGCTGTACAAACTATCGTTGTCGGCGAGCATGCCAGCATCGGCGAGCAGCGCTTCGACGCGCTCGTGGCCGTCCTCGGTCAGATAGACTTGTTTGGACTTCTCGTCCACCGAATAGTCGCCGGGACCTTCTTCCTCTTCCTGCCGGGTAAGCTTCGGCACCAGTGCATTGATGCGGACGTAGAGATCGCTTCTGTCTTCAGTCGGTCCCGAGATAATCAACGGGGTCCGCGCTTCGTCAATTAAAATCGAGTCGACTTCATCGACTATGGCAAAAGTCTGGTCCCGCTGTACGCGCTGATCGGGGTGGAAAGCCATGTTGTCCCGCAGGTAATCAAAGCCGAACTCGTTATTGGTGCCATAGGTGATAGCACAGCTGTACGACCGCTGCCGATCTTCGGCGGTCATGCCGCCCAAAACGACGCCCACGGACATATCCAGCGCGTTGTAGATTCGTCCCATCCATTCAGCGTCACGGCGCGCGAGGTAGTCGTTAACGGTAATGACGTGTACCGAAGCACCAGACAATGCGTTCAAATAGGCCGGCAGGGTCGCGACCAACGTCTTACCTTCGCCGGTCCGCATTTCAGCAATTTTGCCCTCATGAAGAACGATACCGCCGATCAACTGCTCGTCGAAATGGCGCATCTCCAACACGCGTTTCCCCGTTTCCCGCACCACTGCAAACGCCTCGGGAAGCAGTGCATCCAGCGTCTCCCCGTGTTTGCATCGATTGCGAAATTCCGTCGTCTTTGCTCGTAACTGGTCATCACTCAAGGCCGCCATCTGTTCTTCCAGCGAATTAACGGCTGTTACGGTCTTCTTGATCCGTCGCAAGATCCGGTCATTTCGACTTCCGAAAACCGATTGCACAAGGCGAGTAGGAAGACTCTTAAGGGAGGCACTCATAAAATGGGTCACTCAGGCGGCCGGGTGCCGCAGTGCATAGTTCGCAGGATAAGACCGAATTGTATCAAAAGGCCGCCAGAACCCGGCGCCGTGCTTAGCACACCGAGGCAGCTGCCTGGCGTGCCAAAAGGCTTCGTTCGCCCGGTCTGTGAATGCCGCCGGGATGTGGCGGGATGGCCGCTTCGGAAAGACCGGCCGCCTACTTGGATTGTTCGCGAACGAATTTCCAGGGGTTAACTGTGCGGTCGTTACGAACGACCTCAAAGTGGACGTGTGGTCCGGTAGACCGGCCCGACGATCCGAGCAGTGCGATCGCCTGACCTTTTTTGACTTTTTCGCCAAGCTTCACCAGGTTTGTGCGATTGTGTGCATACCGAGTCAGGTAGCCGTGTCCGTGCTTGAGTTCAACCAGGTTTCCGTAGCCCCAGCGTCGCCCGGACCACGTGACGACACCCTCGGCGACTGCTTTGACTTCGATTCCTGGCTTGCCTGCGAAATCCACGCCACCGTGAAACTCCCGACGCCCGGTAACCGGGTCGGTGCGGTACCCGTACCCGGATGAAATCCAGCCTTCCTGCACAGGTCGACCGTCCGGCTTGATTTTCTTTTCACGTGCCTTGTCGTTCAGAAACGTCTCGATCACTGTGAGCTTCGACTCACGCCGATCGATTTCCGCTGCCATCGCATCAAGATTCTCTAACAGGCCATCCCACTTCGGAGGCTGGGTCAGCGCAATATGGGGGCCCCCAATTGGTGCGGGCGCTGCGAATGAAAACTCGCTCGGATCGAATCCGTTGACCTCAGCAACCCGCTCGGCAACTGCGTCCAGGCGGCTAAGATCACCCTGCAGGTAACCGATACTCTGAGAGATCGCATTCAGGTCGATCTCAAGGTCGCGGCGGAGTCGATGCATGAATTGCCGTTGTTGAACGATTTCCTTCTGCCATAACTCTGTTTTTTCATGAGGGTTGTTTAAAATGCGAGAGGCAGTGTCGTCCTCGCCGCGCATGTACCCCCAATAACCGATACTTGCGGCAGTCGATAACAGCAAAAGCGCAATCGTGATCAGCCCGAAGGCGTTGACCCGAACGCGTCCGGCCGTACCTTTGGATTTTGATACGAGTAGAATTTCCATAACAATGGACAACCACCCGATACCCCCACCGGGATAGTTCAAACAACTGTGACCAGTTCCCTCCAGAAAATCGGCCTCATTGTCTCCAAAATCGACCGTTTAAAGCAATTAACCGATGTCGCCCGGCAATTGGAGCATCTGGATAGGCTCTTTCAGTCGTGTCTGCCGCCAAATTTGAGGGCGTTTGCCCGTGTCGCGGCGATTCGGGATGGCTGCCTGATCCTGCAGGCAGAGAATTCCGCAATCGCCACCGATCTGCGCTATCGCACTCCTGAATTACTGGAAAAGATTGAGGGAATACAGGCGTTTTCCGGTGTCAGGAGCATACGTATACGCAAACGCCAGGTTGAACTCGCGTGCGAACTACCCAGGCACACATGGGTTCTGAGTAACGGTGCCGCCGACAGCATTATCGCGACCGCGAACGACATCCACGACGAAGCACTAAGCTGCGCGCTCAGGCGAATCGCGGCGCACGGGAAAACGGAAAAGAATTGAACTTATCGCGCCCTGCAATCAGGTCGCTGGCAGGGGTTGCATGAAGACGATCGGCGCGACGTCCTGGTCCTTGAAAGATACAAGTTCCCAAGCGTCCTCAGCAGCGAGGATTTTTCGTAACAGCTGATTGTTCAGCTGGTGACCTGACTTATAACCGTGAAATGCCCCGATCAGGCTATGGCCAAGCAGGTACACATCACCAATCGCATCGAGGATCTTGTGTTTGACGAATTCGTCCTCGTACCGCAGACCATCCTCATTTAACACCCGATAGTCATCCACGACCACCGCATTGTCGAGGCTGCCGCCGAGCGCAAGATTGCGCTCGCGGAGGATTTCGACATCCTTCATAAAGCCAAAGGTGCGCGCGCGACTGACCTCTTTAACAAACGAAGTCGTTGAGAAATCAATTTCCGCGTGCTTGCTGAGTTGATGAAAAAACGGATGATCAAACTCGATTGCGAACGAGACCTTGAAGCCTTCGAAGGGCTCGAAGCGCGCCCACTTGTCGCCATCCTCAACCGATATTGTCTTTTTGATACGAATGAATTTCTTTGCAATGTTCTGCTCTTCAAAACCTGCAGACTGAATCAGGAAGACGAAGGGACCCGCGCTGCCGTCCATAATCGGGACTTCGGAGGAGCTCAGGTCGACATAGGCGTTATCGATGCCGAGACCTGCGAACGCCGACAGCAGATGTTCGACGGTCGAAATGCGTACGTCATTCTTGGTCAAGCTGGTCGACAGACTGGTGTCGCCCACATTTTCGGCCAAAGCCCGAATTTCGACTGAGGGATCGAGATCCTCCCGTCGAAAGACGATGCCCGTGTCAGGGGGTGCGGGACGTAGCGTCAGAAAAACTTTGCGCCCGGTATGAAGACCCACGCCAGTCGCCCGGATGACGTTCTTCAGCGTTCTTTGTTTTATCATCCCTTCGCTTCCCCCAGCCAAGGTGCGCCCTTGGCGCGGATATTAGCATACGACGCTAGACCTCCGAAAACCCCCCTCAATTCCGACTCAAGGACTTGGTCATTGCTAGTCAGCCTGCCGACGCAGGAATGCCGGGATGTCGAGATAGTCGGCATTGCCCTCCTCGGCGTTATTGTCAGTGACACCATCGCTGCGGTTACGGATAACCGTCGGGCGTTCAAGGCGCTTATAGTCAACGTCATCATCACTGCTGCGCTCGACCAATGAAACGGGTTCGTCTTTAGGTCGGTCCGGCGAACCAATTCCTGTGGCGACGACCGTCACCCGTACTTCGTCATCCATCGACTGGTCGATGACAGTCCCAACAACAACAGTTGCGTTATCCGAAGTAAATTCTTTTACGGTATTACCGACTTCCTCGAATTCACCCATCGTGAGGTCCATTCCCGACGTCACGTTCACGAGTATGCCTTTCGCCCCTGACAGGTTGATGTCTTCGAGCAGCGGGCTGGAAATCGCGGTCTCTGCCGCAACCCTGGCGCGATCCTGGCCGCGACCACTACCGGAACCCATCATAGCCATTCCCATTTCTGCCATCACGGTTCGCACGTCAGCGAAATCAACATTGATCAGTCCCGGGCAGGTTATGAGCTCGGCAATGCCCTGCACAGCACCGAGCAGTACGTCGTTTGCCGCCTTGAACGCATCAAGCAAGCTGATGTCACGTCCCAGCACGCTGAGTAGCTTCTCATTAGGAATCGTAATGAGCGAATCGACGTACTGAGCAAGCTCCTTGATACCGTCACTCGCAACATCCGCGCGCTTGCGGCCTTCGAAAGGAAATGGGCGTGTAACAACCGCGACAGTCAGAATGCCCATGTCACGGGCGATTTGCGCAACCACCGGCGCGGCCCCGGTACCAGTACCGCCACC
>CAXGUU010000057.1:0-12871 GCA_964012875.1 uncultured bacterium | reverse complement strand
GATTCAGGGCAGGCAGTCGAGATAGGTCTCCACATCCCAGTCGGTGACTGTTGCCATGAATTTCTCCCACTCGTCGTTTTTGTACCAGTGGTAAATCTTGTACATGTCGCCCGGCATGGCCGCCTTGATGACTTCGTCATTGGCCAGCCGGTCAAGTGCTTCACCCAGCGACATCGGCAATTTCTTGACCTGTTTACCTGCTTCCATTGCCTGGTAGATGTTGCGGTTCTCAGGTTCTCCCGGGTCGATGTCGTTGGTGATGCCATCGTTGAACGCCTGGAGCAACGCGCTGCCCAGCAGGTAAGGGTTGACCATAGAATCCACTGCCCGGTATTCGAAGCGACCCGGCGCGGAAATGCGTAAACCTGTGGTCCGGTTCTGGAATCCCCAGTCGGCAAAGACCGGTGCCCAAAAACCGGTGTCCCACAAGCGTCGATAGGAGTTGACAGTCGAACAGCCAATCGCAGTCAGTGCGCCGAGGTGATTGACAATACCACCGACGCATTGCAGCCCAACCTTACCCGGCAGTTGGGGATCATCGGTGTCGGGCATGAATGTGTTCTCCCCACCATCACGGTAGGTGAAAACACCCTCCATGCCGGGCAGCGGATCGTTGTGCAACACATTGAGGCGATCTTCGCCGCCCCGCCACAGTGAAATATTGGTGTGGCAACCCGAAGCGGATACGCCCATGAACGGTTTGGACATGAAACAGGCGATGAGATTGTTTTCCCGTGCAACCTGTGCACAGATCTGACGATAGGTTGAAAGTCGATCGGCATTGCGAACGACATCGTCGAACATCCAGTTCAGCTCAAGCTGACCCGGCGCATCTTCGTGATCACCCTGAATCATGTCAAGTCCCATGGCCTGCGCGTATTCGATGACCTTCATGAACACCGGGCGCAGGCTCTCGAACTGGTCGATGTGGTAGCAATAGGGTTCAGAAAAGCCACCGTCCGGTTTGCCGTCCTCGCCGCGTTTCAGCCACATCATTTCGGGCTCTGTTCCGACGCGGAATTCGAGTTCGTGTTTATCTTTGAATTCGGCGTGCGCGCGTTTCAGATTGCCGCGGCAGTCCGAGGTCAGGAACGCGCCCGGATCTTCGCGCTCCTCACGATTGCGAAAACACACACAGAACACTCGCGCCACACGTTTGTCCCACGGCAACTGACAGAAGGTCTCGGGATCCGGTATGCCGACGAGTTCCATGGCTTCGGGTCCGTAGCCAATGTAATCGCCGTGGCGGTCCACGAAGAGGTTCGCCGTTGAGCCATAGACCAACTGGAAGCCGCGTTCTGCCGTTCGCTCCCAGTGATCAGCCGGAATACCCTTGCCGACGATGCGCCCGGTGACCGAGATAAACTGGTAGTAGATGTAGGTAATACCGAGTTCGTTGATTTTCTCGCGCACCTGTTTGACCAGGTCGGCGCGCCCGGGGGTTTCTACGTAACGCTCGAGATCAGTTTCTTGGGCCATGAATGCTTCTCGCTGATTTGAATCTGTTGACTGGAACGAATGCGCCCGTTAGCTCCATGGGAACGGGCTGTTGGATACCGGGTGCAGTCGGCCCGCTGCGTAGCGCGAAAATCTGAACGGCTCGAGCAGGCGGCTTTCCTGACCGAGGATTTCATCGGCAACCAACTGTCCGACCCCGAGCATCTTGTAGCCATGGTTGGAATCCGCAATGATGTAGCAGTTGCCGCGGAAAACGTCGAACACAGGAAAACTGTCCGGCGTAAAACAACCGATGCCGCCTGACGGTTCGTCCTTGTAGTGCGGATGTTTGCCCTCGAACCGCTTCTGACAATGGGCGAGGGCTGAACACCACTGATGAGCAAAGGATTCGCCCATGACGTAATCGGGCGATTCAGGGCCGTAAGGATCGACGCGGACCTGATCGACCGGCGTCGTGATCTGGTCCGGGGCCGAGCCGCCCTGAATGCCGCCAAAGTTGAAGTCCGGTTTGTAATAGATACCCCACATCTGTTCGGTGATCACTGAACCATCGACGCAGGATCTCAGGGGGGCATCGGAGTCCATATGGATGACCGGCGGTGTTTGGCCGTCGTTGGTTTTCTGATAGTCCGGGGGAAGGCCGAGCGTGCCTTCCTGCAGCGACCAGTACACCCACATTGGCACGTCATCATGGATACCGCCGTCCGCACCTTTGACCTCGATGGTTGTCGGCAGCTCAAGCATGTCCCACAGGTGACGAACCCACGGTCCGACGCCAATGGCAACATAGTCACATTCGAAGGAGCCCTGATCGGTGAGGACCCGCCGGATGCTGCCGCCGCTGCCGTGGTCGCTCTCGAATCCGGTCACTTCGACGCCGGTCCGTATCGTCACGCCTTCAGCTTCTGCCTTCTTCGCGAGGCCGCACATGCTGGGTAGATTGTTGGCGTAGCCACCCTTTTTTTCGTGAAGTACCGAGGTGATCCCTTCAGCCTGCCAGTCATCGAACAGCGCCTTCATGTAACGATCTGAATCTGCGGCACCCTCTATGAAGGTTGACTCGTAGCCGATATCGCGTTGCTGTTGCGCGATTTCGCCGACCTGCTCGCGCATGCTTTCCGGCGAGATCTGCATATAACCCACCGGGTGGTAGCAATAAGTCTCCGGATCGGTTTCCCACACACCAACGCTGTGAGCCATTAGTTCGCGCATGGCCGGTTGGTAGTAATTGTTGCGCACGATGCCGCAGGCAATGCCCGACGCTCCCGCGCCGACGCCGGCCTTGTCGAGGACAACCACGTCGCTGCCATCACCCTTGCGGGTCGCCTTCAGTTTGAGTGCCAGGTGGTAAGCCGTACTCAAACCATGAATACCGGCACCAATGACTACGTAGCGGTAGCTCAGTTCTGACACGGAACTACTCCGACCGGGTTGCCCTCAGGCGTCGCTCGACAGTGGAAAATAATAGCTCGCGCTGACATCATGAAAGTTTCCTCACATGCACTAATGTTGCATGTGGCAAAACTATCGCGATCCGGTCGACGCGGCAAGTCCGGTCGGGCATATGAGGTCATTTCATACCACCGAGTCCGGCACCAAATTGCGGCAGGTGGTCGCGGATGGTATCGAATCCTGGTCTTCCGGCGGTGTGAATGTGGGCCCTGGCGGCAAGTGGAGTCATCGGCGGCAGCGCCGCAGCCGAGACTGCTATGTAGGCCCGTGACGCATCGTCCCAGAACAGGCTGGTACCGCAATGACAGCAAAACCCGCGTTTGACGCCGGTCGACGAGCGGTACCAGCTTAAGGCGCGCTGGTCGGGGTCGAGTTCCAGCGCGTCGCGGTCACTGGCCGAAAAAGCGGCGGGTGTGCCGTGGTGTTTGTGGCATTGATGGCAGTGACAGTAAACGACTGCCCGCAACGCGCCTGTGATCCGGAATCGAACCTCACCACACACGCACTGGCCGCTCATGGTGAAAGGGCGGCTTGTCACTGCTGAGCCCGATGCTGGTTCGCTGTACCTTGGCTGTTTAACATGTTTGTCCGCGAAACAAGGGGCGAGCGTTGGTGAGTGCGATCGAATTGTCTGCGAGCGATATCGAGGTTTTCGGGCGCGATGGATTCGTGGTCAAGCCGGGCGTCCTCGACGCCGACACCGTTGGCGCACTTCATAGTCGCTTCGAACGCCTGTTCGGTGGCGAATTCGAAACCGGCGTCAGGCCGGACGAGGTCAATTGGCAAGCTGGCCGGGACGATCCCGGTTTGACGCGGCAGTTGTGCAATGCCTGGAAAGCCGACAGTTTGATCGCGGCGACCGCCCTGCGCGGGGACCTGGCGAGGGTCTGTGCTGTTCTGTCCGGTTGGCCGGGCGCCCGCATAAACCAGGACAATCTGTTCTGGAAACCGCCGGGTGCGCGCTCGCTCGGGTTTCACCAGGATGCGGCGTATGAGCACTGGGTGGTGCCCTGCGAGATGATCAGTTGCTGGATGGCTCTGGACGACACCCGTGCTCAGGGTGGTACCATCGAATACATCCGTGGTTCGCATACCTGGGGGGAAGGCGAACGCAGCGTGGCTTTTCACGGTCCCGACGACCCTCTTATCGACGTCGAGCGTGCGGCCAAAAAGGCGGGCATAGCGGCCTATGATCGCGCCGCCCTCGAACTCAGCGCGGGCGATGTCGTATTCCATCATGGTTGGGTCTGGCACGGGTCGGGGGCGAACCGGAGCAAGCGACCGCGGCGTTCGTTGGTTATGCATTGCATGTCGTCAGAAGCCCGCTTTCACGAAACTGAAGTGACGCCGGTTTATTCCCGTTACAAACGCCATGGCAGTACTGAAATGGACGAATCCTTTTTTCCGATATTGTGGCGTGAGGACGGCTACCGTTCTTCGTTTCTGTAGATTCGGCGGCGTCACGTGCGTCTTCAGTCGGCGAGCGGTCAGTTGGCATCCGCCATCGCTTCCAGGTCGGCCTTGCGCAATTTCTCAGCGGCGCGCTGTGCACCTTTTGCCGTTTTATAGCGTTTCTGGTCAAACACTTTGAGTGGCTTCGCCCGGTCGGCGCACAGCTGACCGACACACCAGATTTTGCCCGCTTCGACCTCGACGGCGACGTAAAAGCCGGACATCGGACCGACCTTGTAATTGTTGAAGGCAAACAGCACCTCGGCCAGATCACTTAACTTGTCGGGATCGAGGTCCGACATCAGGGTTTGTTCTACACCGGATAGCTGCTCATCGCGCGTCGGCAGGACGTGCTTGCCTGGCGGTGGTGCTATCAGAGGCATCCGCGAGCTGCGTTCTTTGGCTATCATTTCATTGCTCCTGACGGAAGCTTCGAAAAACGACCGAGCATGTACGCTGACAAGGCGCGCGTCATTCGAGAAGCGGAGTTTGTATATCGATAAATGAGCATCGCGGAAGAACGCGCAACGCCGTCAGCAGACGGCGCAGCCGTTTTTCTATGGCAGATCGCCGGGTTTCAGGAACCCCTTGATCACGTTCTCCATCAATTTCGAGACGTTGTTCTTGTAGTTGTTGTGTGAAAGGCTGCCGCACCAGGCCAGCGAGCCCGGCGCGAATGTGGCACCGCCGTTGGGGGTCTTGTAATAGATCATGTCTGCGCGAACCTGCGGGTTCTCATCGCCGCCGCCGTAGTAGCCACGCACCGCGAAGTGAATCTCCTCGTTGACCTGCAGCATGAGGTCGGTGTGTCCCTCTGACCGCGCGAGCAGGAAGGCCTCATGGGGCGTGCCGAATTCAAGATCGTAGCGGTCGATCTCCAGGCCTGCCGCGCCGCCGCCGACCAGGCCAAAATCGCCGATGATTTCGTCGTCGCCGATGCCTTTGAACATCCAGGCGCATTCCTTACGTTTGGAATCGGGTTCGCGTCGGTAATAGGTCGAGACGTCGAACCCGTAGGCGGTAAAGGTCAGGCCACAAACCTTGCTCGGTATGCGTCCACGCGCGCGCCACATGCCGCCGAATTTGCCGTCGAAGGCATTATTGTATTCACCCGGGTTAGCGGTCCAGGCACGCGTGCCGGCTTCACCTTTGCGGACTTCGATGATGTTGCCGTTGTCGGGATGGTACTGGCTGACCCAGTAGAACCCGTCCGCGCCGAGGTAGAGCCAGCGTCCCCCAGCCTGCTGATACGCCTCGTAAGCCACCAGCATCTTTTCGGAGGAATACTCCGGATGGCTGCCGGTCAGGACCACGCGATACCGATTCAGCAGATCCACGCCTTCGCGGTCCAGGTCTTCGTCGGTATGAACGTCAAACTCGATGTTCTTTTCTTCGAGCCAGTCAGTCAGATGTAAATCCGCATTCAATTGCCACAGCGACGGGGAAAGCCAATGGCGGTATTTCGGCCGCATGTTGAGAATCGGTCGGAGTCGCGAGGAATAGCACACGCCGCTGCCGTCCGAATGGAGCGAATAGGTCGACAGGCCGTACTCGCGATGTTCATTCAGATAGAGATCGGAAGCCTGCATGATGGGGACGCGCCCGGCCAGCAATTCTGCGACCACCGAGTTCGTCGCCAGGTTGTCATTGGAGTAGGCCATGTAACTGTTGGTCGGGATGATCAACGCCACCTTGGCCGTGGCTTTGCCCTGTGGCGGGCGTACGAAAAATGGTACGTAGTCTTCAGTTTCGGGTGAACTCTTGCCGCCGATGCGCAACCGCGCCGCGTACACCGCGCTCTTCAGATTCTTGGGGATCGTGTAGCTGAATGATTCGGACCACCGTGCATCGTCAATGTCGTCATCATGAAAATGTATCGCACCATACTCATGCGGCACGTGGTGATAGACGATGTCGTCCGAGGTCCAGTTGTAGCCGGTCATGCCACGCGCCGGCATGTTGATGGCGAAGCCGTGCAGCTGATTGGGAGTGGTATCGAGGACCTGGCAGGACGCAATGTTGTTGGTGATGTTGGCATGGAAATCCCACGCGCCCGCCACCGCCAGACGGAGGTCCGCTTCGGCGCCGGAAAAGCCACGCGCCAGCGCGTCGATTTCATCTTTGCCGAGCGCCCGGTTGGCAACGCGGGGCCGATCGATTTTGCCGTTGAACACGTTTTCCTGCTCGGGCAATGCAAACGGCTGCAGCGCTTCCTTGTAGTGACCGCCCATGACGTGCCGTCCTGATTTCGAGCGTCGCGTGTTAGCAGCAAAGGTCAGCGGGGCATCGTTCGTGGCTGGCTTGATTTTGCTCGAACCGGTCGAGGTGCCTTCAGTCTGGGTTGTCGGATGCAGCAGAGACATGCCGAGTCCCCCGTTCGTCGGGGTCACGATCGGTTGCTGGTAGACCTTGATTCGTCCGGATTTGGCGTCGAACGACACGGCCGCGAGGTACCAGACCTTCCGCAGTAATGGCTTCCCGGTCGAGACTTTCGTGGTTTTGCCCTTGCCGTCTCCAATCCAGCACGAAAGACTGCCGTCGTCGTCTACAAACATGCCGTATCCGCTCTGCCTGGGCCCGATCCATTTGGTGACGATGCCCTGTGCGCCTTTATCGGGCGTGGTTGGAAAGATGAAAGCTTGCAGGGTGAAGCTGCTGAGGTCGAGGCGGGCATCGGGCTGCACGCACACGTAGGAACCGCCGTGAATTTTCTGGTTCTTGCCTTTGTACTTCTTGTTACACGGTGCCCGCACCAGGGCTTCCTTGAAGCCCGGACCCTCGGGATTGGTGTCACCGTGGATCAGACGCACGATATCGGCCTGGTAGTCCTCGTTTTTCTCGGAGTTGACGTAAAATGTCACGGTATCGCCGGGACACACAGAGTAGGTATCGCTATAGCCGGTGATTCTGAGCATGGGTGTTCCTCTTTAAAGCGCGTTTTTCAGCGCGTTAAGCACTGGAAAATTTTGATGTGGGAGCGTTCGAACAGCGCCGTCGCGCACGAACGAACTACTTCAAGCCGTATTCTTTTAGCAGGTCGTTGAGCCGCTTGACGAAAATACCGTGCTCGCAGGCGTCTTCCGATGGATAGGACTTTGTTCCGATCTTGACCGGCTTGCCTCGAATTCCGGAGACCACGCCAATACGGTAGTCGGTATGCGGCGTCACGCACACGCGCACGTATTTGCCAGCCATACCCTGGCGACGAAATTTGTCGAGTACGCGCGCCAGGTCTTCGCTGTGTTGAATCGCGGCGTTGCCCGCCTTGCCGGGGATCCCGATGGGATTGGCAGCGTGCTCATCAATCAGTGCTTTGCGCTTTTTCGTATCGGTGAGTAAGGGCAGGATATGAGTTCGGGTAATGAAATCGTCAGTCGACGTACGACCCTGATCTTCCTGCACACCAGTTTTGCGTGGCATGGGTGGCCTCCTCTCGGGTTGTTATTGCTGTCGCATGGCACGACCACTTTATGATTTTGAAGGCTCCGCCTCCCCGGACGAGCCTTGATCAATAAGCATAGTCGCAAATTTTAAAGTTGCACAGGATGAATCTTTGTTTAAGCTGGTTAACTTGAAATCGGCTGCCTGAATCCCGGTTTTCCCATGTAATCGCTGGCAGCCAGCGCGCGCTTCGGCTGGCCGCGCTTGAGACCAACCGTCCCCGGGGAGAGTTACGTGGCGACTAAAAAAAGTGAAACGGCACCTACGGCACTGCAACAAAATTACGCCTGGACAGCCGTCGACGACTACGACGTCCGCACCTACATGCTGCCGACACTGGAAGATAAGGCCAAGCGCGACGCGCTAATCGCCGAGCATCGGCAGCACCCGCGCGGTGCCGCGACCCAGCCCGGCGAACCGCCGCCGCTGCATAGTCGCGTCCTGCGCATGGTGGTCGACAAAGTGCGTATGGTGCCGCAGGCCGGCAAACACACCATCGTCGAAACCGAACCATGGAAAGAATACGCCATCGGTATTCTGCCGGGACAACGCGGCGGCGCCGTGAAGATCACCAAGGAACGCTACAACACGCGCGAAGACGCGGAGCACGCCATTTTCAAAAAACGCCTGCGCGCGCTCTGCGCTCAGTACGGCATTCGGATGTAAGCGGGACGTATGACGATGAAACAAGACTACCTGTTACGCATTACCGGTTACACCGACCGGTGTTCGGTCGCGCCGGGCGATGAAATCAAGTTCTACGTGCACAGTGAATTCGGCGAGTTGTATCGCGCCGACATCGTGCGCCTGATTAACGGTGACACCAACCCGGAAGGTCCGGGCTTTAAAGAGCGCGTAGTTCGGACCCCCGTTAATGGCAACCACCGCGGTGAGAACCAACCATTAATGGCAGGCAGCTACATCCTGGTGCCAAACGATGAGCGGTTGAACCTCGAAAGCGTGACCATGGCGGCTTATGCCTATCCCACGACGCCGGTGACCGATACCGAGGGTGTTGCGGTTGGCGAGCAGGCCCTGCTGTCTAAATGGGATACCAGCAAGCAGACCGGCTATGCGCTCTACATCAACGATGCGGGCGAACTCGAATTTCGCATTGGTCGTGGTCGCGGCAAGGTCGAAACCATCTCGACCGGCAAGCCTATGATGCGCAAGGTCTGGTACAAGATCATTGCTAGCTTTGATGCCAGAACACGGCGCGGCTTCGTCGCACAGATTCCCTACCTCACCGCCACTAACGGCGGTCACGGCATGAGCATGCTGCACCCGCGTGACGACACGGAGTCGCTGGTGGAGTTCCGCTTGAAAGGCGGTGCGGCCGCGGCCAACGACGCGCCGTTCTTGATGGCCGCGAGCTCCAGGGTTGTTGACTGTGGGCGCAGTGTCAGCGGCGCTCATTTTCACCATCTGCCGGGTACTGTGGCCATTCCTGAACATACGCATAAGTACAACGGCCGACTCGACCGCCCGCGACTCGCCAACCGCGCCATGGATCGGGCCGAGGTCGAAATGCTGCTCGGCGCGCCGCGCATGGAGGCGGTGCCGACGGAAATGCGCGCGGCTGTCGTGGCGGCCTGGGATTTTGCCGCCAATATCGGCGAGAACGCGGCCTCAACCCGCATCGTCGACCTGAGCGCCAATCATCTCGATGGCATTGCCATCAACATGCCCGTGCGCGGCTCGACCGGGCATAACTGGTCCTCTCACTATATGAGCTTCGTGCATGGTCCGCAGGAGTACGCGGCAATTCACTTTCATGACGAATCGGTCGACGACGCGCGCTGGAAAGAGAGCTTCAGCCTGACCATTCCGAAATCGATGAAAAGCGGTGTTTATGCAGCGCGTCTGCGGGTCAAAGGTAAGTCGACACCGGATCATGAAGACTACATCCCGTTTTTCGTGCGGCCGCCGCGCGGTACCGCGACTGCCTCGATGGCGCTGGTCATGTCGACTCACAGTTACATGGCCTATGCCAACGACAACCTCAGTGTGAATTCAGTCATCGCGCAACTGCTGACCGGCCAGGTGCCGCTGTTACAGCCCCAGGATCTGTTGCTCAACCAGGAGCGTGGTTACGGGCTCGGGACTTACACTAGCTACCGCGATGGCTGGGGCGTGAATGTCTCGTCGCGCCTGCGCCCGATTCTGAATATGCGGCCGAAATACCTGCACGTGCTGTCACCGTCTCTGTGGCAGTTCAACGCGGATTTGCATCTGGTCGACTGGCTACACAAGAAGGGCTATGACTGCGACATCCTGACCGACGAAGACGTTCACCGCGAAGGCGTCGATTTACTCAATCGCTATCAGGTGGTCATGACCGGGCACCACCCCGAATACATCTCTGAAGAGCAGATGGATGCCTACCATGATTACCAGCTGCAGGGCGGGCGTTGGATGTATCTCGCGGCCAATGGCTTTTATTGGATCTGTGTGCCGCACCCGGACAATCCGAACATCATCGAAGTCCGCAAGGGCGACAACGGTACACGCGCCTGGACCATAACGCCGGGCGATTACTGCAACGCCTTTGACGGCAAGCACGGCGGGCTTTGGCGTGTGCGCGGTCGCGCCATGAGTAAGTTGCTCGGCGTCAGTTTCACCTCCTTCGGCCTGACCTATTCGTCTTACTACCGCCGGGCGCCGGATAGTGAGCTGCCCGAGTGCCGTTGGATCATGCGCGGTGTTGGTAAGAATGAACCGATTGGTAACTTTGGTCTTGTTGGCGGCGGGGCCGCCGGGCTTGAGCTCGATCGCTACGATCTGGAACTGGGCACGCCGCATCGCGCCTATTTACTCGCGCATTCGGAAGGGCATTCGGACATGTTCGTGTCCGTCACCGAGGAGTCCACGTTCAACGCCAGAGGATATATCCCCGGCGGTACCGGAGAAAGTAACCCATGGACGCGCGCGGATATCGTTTACTACAAAACGCCGAATGATGGTGCAGTATTTTCCGTCGGTTCAATGTCGTGGTGTGGCTCGCTGCAACACAACAATTACGACAACAACGTTTCCCGCATTATGGAAAATGTCATCAACGGTTTCCTTAAGCCGGGGCGCTTGCCATGACCGCGGCGAATGATGAAGTCGAACTCGAACGCGATCATTACTGGTGGCTGCACCCGACCATTCGCGGCCAGCAGGCGTTTGATGCGGATGCAAGTCAGTTGCCGTGGCGCTGGATGGCAATGTCCGAGGTTGACAGTGCCGAAGTGTTTAACGGCGAGCCCGTCGGACCTTATGGTGACTTTGCCAAGCTGCTTTATAAGCTGAACGGCTATAAGCCGGGTCCGGTCACGGGCTGGTATGTGATCGTTTCGCCGGAGCCGCAAAAATTTGCCGTTGGTCAACTCTGGGTTGATCCTGAAGAACCTCTCGTGCTGTTCAGTGACCATGTGTATGACACCGAAGACGAGGCGCGTGACGTTGCCGCCAAACTACGACAGGCGAATCCCGGACTCATGCATCGGGAGTAGCTCCCGTTCACGCGCGCAAAATGCGCACAACCTTCATGGTTTCGACATCAATGCCGGCGACCTGCTCGGTGATCGGGTAGTAGGTAAGGTTGACGCGCGCGCCGGTCAAATCCTTGTAGCGCTTTTTGCGTCGATAGCGGAAGGGTACGTCGGTGCCTTCAATCAGTACGGTGTTCAGGATCCAGTCGCCAGTTTCGCGCTGCACATGCGACACCACCTTGCGGTCAGTTGAATGTACAAGTTCGTCGTGACGCGCGAGTAGCTTTTTCGGATCGGCGGTATGCGGCATGCTATTGAGTACAGCGTAGTCTGATCGGACCGGTGGGTAATGAGGGTTTATGACGGACGTTCCGGATGTTGGACGGCGTGCTTTCCCACGGCTGCGATGTCTTCAACCGGCATCTCGTCTTTGTCCCTGACATTGATGCAGCCTTTACCGGTCTTGAAATCGTTGATCGTTGCCGTCGCGGCTGCGCCTTCGGTCGTGGCGCTTTACGCATGACTGCCGCCGATTCCGGACACAGGCTTGAGCATTCGGTCGTCGATTTTATCGACTCCGGCGCGTTGCCGCGATTGATCGCAGTGTGGCCCGCTTCGCCGACAGGATTCACGACTGCTTCGCCGGAGCACTGTTACCCGGCTTTTGCAGCAGCGTACTGACGCCGACGGCAATACTCGCCATCGCAAAGCAGAACAGGAAGGCGGCATCGTAGTCGCCATTCACGTCGCGCATGTACCCTACCAGCGCGGGCCCCCATGATCCCAACAGGCCGCCGCCGCTGATCACAAAGCCGCCGATAGTACCGGCGCTGCGGGGCCCGAACAGGTAGACCATAAGTCCAGGGAAGGTCGCCGAGAAACCACCGTAAAAAATACCGAAGAACGTCGCGCCGAGGAACATCATCCACGCCGTAGTCGCCGTAAGCAGGAGCAGGTAGGCCACCCCCTGCGCGGCTAACGCCAGCAGAAATGTCGATTTAAGTCCGATACGGTCAGACAAGGCGCCGAGCGCAATGCCGCCCACCAGGGCTATCAGGCCGATGACGCTGACTGCAGCCGCCCCCTGACTTCGCGGCAGACCCAGATCAATCGCAAAGACACTTAAGTGGACAAAGGGCACGGTCATGGGCACGAGTGCGATGGCGAAGCCGATGATAAATACCCACAGTGGACGTGTTTTTAACGCACCTCGGAATGTCAGTCCTACCGGCGTCGGGTTGGGCATTGTGAGTTCTGCAGGGTCCCGGTGATCGCCTGCGTCCTCGATCGCGGTCGCGCCATCCGGCTTGAGCCCGACGTCTTCCGGACTGCGAACCATGAAGCGCGCCGCCACCAGGGTCAACAACAACAGCCCCGCACCGAGTGCGCCCATGGCCTGTCGCCAGTCAAGCGTGGCAACCAGGAAGACAACGAGCAGTGGGACTAAAAATATGCCGCAACTCGAACCGCTGGAAGACAGGCCAACGGCCAGGCCGCGCCGGCGCTCGAACCAGCGGGACACCGTGCTATTGCAGGGGATATACGCCGTGCTCATGCCCAGTGCCGCAACCAGTCCATACCAGAAGAAGAGC
>CAXGUU010000056.1:0-13150 GCA_964012875.1 uncultured bacterium | reverse complement strand
AAAAGTCTCGATCATTATGAATGTGCCGCGGCGGCAGCTTTCAGGTCATCATCGGTGTTGATATTAATGAAAGCATCGCTTTCAGGAAAATCGACGGCTTTGTAGTCAAGAGATTCTATCCAGCGCATGATTTTGCGTTCGCCGCGCGCTAGAAATTCGCCCAGCGACGGTTGCAAGGAGTGATGGAGCAGGGCAAAGACCGGTTGCATGCGTCCGTCGCTACGGGCCACTGCGACCGGTGCGTGGCAATCACTGACGGCCGACCAAAGACGCTCGACCAGGTCCAGGGGCAGGTACGGGGCGTCGCACGGGACGGTGGCAAGCCATGCGGCAGGGCAGTATTGAAACGCAGCCAGCATGCCGGCCAGAGGCCCGGGGTAATCCTCAAGCGTGTCTGCGGCGACCGTGATGCCCATTGACTGATAGATTGCCTGGTTTCTGTTGGCACTGATCATCAATCCATCGACCTGACCACCGAAGCGTTCGATGACGTGATTGACCAGCGGCTGTCCGAGAAAACTGATCTGAGCCTTGTCACGGCCGTGCATACGCTCACTTTTGCCCCCAGCCAGCACGCAGCCGTAAATGGATGTCTCTGGTGCAAAGCCTGGCATTACGTTGGTGGCGAGAACAGAAGCTGGTCAGGCGAGGAGGTCGCGACAGCGGGAATCAGTTCCCCTGTGTGCTCGTGCCGTTCCGCAGGGGCACGACGATGGAGCCGGTCGCGGCGGTTTCGATCGTGCCCTGGTGCATCTTCAACGTGCGATCATTTATACCCTCAAGGGATGCTTGGTCGTGCGTGGCGAACAGGACGCTGGCGCCGCCGCGTTTTAAATCGGCGATCAGGTGGTAGGTTCGCTGCCGGCTTTCTGTGTCCATGTTGGCCGTGATTTCGTCGAGCAACAACAATGAAGGTGACAGGACCTTGGCGCGCGTCAGCGCGACCCGGTGCCGTTCTCCCGTGGACAGCGCCCGCACATCGCGATGGGTCAGGTGATCGAGCTGGGCCCAGGACAGGGCGTCCCGGGCTTCGAGCTGGCATTGCGAACGTGGTTGTCCGCGAAGCCTCAGACCGTAAACGATATTGTCTTCGACTGTGCCGTCGAAAAGGTAGGGCGTCTGGTGCAGGTATACGTGGCGGCCGCGACAGAAGCGCGCGACCTTTTTGCCTTCAAGTTCGGCTCCGAGACAGAAAAACTGAGCCTCCGTCGAGGTGTGCAAACCCGCAATGACCTTCAGCAGCGATGTCTTGCCGGACCCGTTTTCGCCGACGACCAGCGTTACTTCGCCGCGCGTTATGCTCAAATGGTCGATATTCAACACATCACGCCCGGCCAGCTGCAGTCGCAGGTTGCGAATTTCGATCAATGTTTTGGTCGGCTCTGTCATCGGACCACCTCGCCTTCACCCTGCGCATAACCAAGCGCGACGTTGAGGGAGAGCGCAAAGACCAGAAGCACCAGTCCCAGGGCGATGCCCTGGGCAAACTCCCCTTTGCTGGTTTCCAAGGCTATCGCGGTCGGTATGTTCCGAGTGTGGTACAGGATATTGCCACCGACCATCATCGAACATCCGACTTCCGCAATGATTCGACCGAACGCCGCTATGACGGCAGCAAGCAGACCGAAGCGCGCCTCATGCATGACGGTGAGCATTGCGCGGTATGGGCTCGCGCCCAGCGTAACCGCGGTTTCCCAGCCGCGTTGATCACCGGCCTGCAGGGCGGCGTGAGCCATAGCCACCAGCAGTGGCAGGCACAACACTATCTGGCCGATGATCATGGCAGTCTGGGTAAACAATAGGCGCAAGTCGCCGGCTGGACCGTTACGTGATAACAACAAGTAAACCGTAAGCCCGACCACCACTGCCGGCACCGCCATTAAGGTATTCACTGAGGTGAGCAGTAGCCGCCGTCCCGGAAATCGGCTGTAAGCCAGGATGAACGCTGCGATCAATGCAAAAGGTGCGGCAATCAAAATCGCCCGTAGGGATACTGAAAAAGAAACCGCGATGATCGACCACAGCACGGTATCGCCGCTCGCCAGCAGATGAATCGCGCTGCTTGTTGCGGTGCCTAGGTCTTCCACGCGGGCATTGCTTCCTGGACTCAGGTGCGGTCAATGATGAAGCGCGGGGCGGTGGAGCAAGCCATCAAAACTGTCTCCGCGGCGCGCTGTGATTAGCCGCCCGTGTGACTCATGTGACGGAAGATAAGCGGCTGTTCGCTGAGCGTGAAGTCATGACCTTTGGGTTTGATTGCCATGCTGTCAACGATTGCCCGTTTGAGGTGGTTGAGGTTGCCCGGGTGCTTACGGACGACTTCGCGCAGATCAACCGAATGCTCTTGCCCGAGGCACAGCAGCAGACGGCCCTCCGCGGTGACGCGGACACGGTTGCAGTCGTCGCAGAAGTTATGGCTGTGCGGGGAGATGAATCCGACGCGGGTATTGCTGTCGCCCAGGCGAAAATACTTCGACGGACCTCCAGTCGACTCGGTTGTAGGGACCAGACTGAAATGCTGCTCCAGGTCGCTGCGAATCTGATCGCTCGAGTAGTAGGCCTCAGCCCGATCATGGTCGCCAATGACGCCTAGTGGCATCTCCTCGATAAACGAAATGTCGAGTCCTCGCTCACAGGCGAATTGAACTAACGGCACAATTTCGTCGTCGTTGCGATTCTTAAGGATGACCGCGTTTAACTTGATACTTTCAAACCCGGCTTCACGCGCGGCTTCGATACCCGCCAGGACCTGGGTTAAATTCCCGACCCGGGTCAGGCGCCGAAAGCGTTCAGCATCCAGCGAATCCAGGCTGATATTGATGCGTCTTACGCCGGCGGCGCGAAGTGGAGCGGCAAGACGAGGAAGCTGAGAGCCGTTGGTGGTGATGACGAGCTCGTTAAGTTCCGGGAGCTGGCCAAGGTCTTCGACCAGTTTCATCACATTGTTGCGCACCAGGGGTTCGCCGCCGGTCAGCCGAATTTTTTTAACACCCAGTTCCGCGAATGCTCGCGCGACCAGGGCAAGCTCCTCCAAGGTAAGGATGCGCGCTCGCGGCAGGAACTCCATTTTTTCGTCCATGCAATACACGCAACGGAAGTCGCAGCGATCGGTGACCGAAATCCTGACATAGTTCACGGTCCGTCCGAAGCGGTCGATGAGTTGGGTCGGGAATTTGCTGCTTGCCTGCATCAGGGTCTGTCGGGTAGTGGGCAGACCGTGGATTGTAACACGCAGGCCAGCCCAGCCGCCGGTGCGTGAGCATTACCAAGTGCTGTACGGATGCTCGATTAAGTTGACGTTGTAGTACCGCACATCGCTGGAAACTTCGTCGCCGAGCCAACTCGGGCGTTCGAACCATTCCTCCGCGTTGGCGAGTTCAATTTCGGCGACGATCAAGCCACGGTTAAGGCCAACAAATTCATCGATTTCCCATGTCTGCGCTCCTACGTGTACGTAGTGGCGAATCTTGCGAACACTGCGGCCGCCGCACAATTCGGCGAGCATAACGCGCGCCTCGCCCAGCGGAATGACATACTCGAACTCCAGGCGCTCAATCCCGAGCGTGGCGCTCTTGATGTTGATGTTTGCAGCCTCATCTTCGACGCGTACGCGCACAGATGCTGACTCGCTGCCGGCGAGGTAGCCTTGGTGAAGTTCCTTGCTGCTACTGACGTCGTTTCGCCACGCGTCGCTCGCCAGGAGGAATTTTCGTTCTATTTCGATACCCATCAGCAAAGCTTATCCCGGTTTGATGCGGGACGCGCGCCGACACCCTATACAATGACCGCAGGCATCCATGAGAGTTGAACCGCCTATGCTACCGGCCTTACTCAACCGCAGAACTGTGACGATAGCCGTCCTGGGGTTTTCCTCGGGGATGCCGCTGGCTTTGTCGGACAGCACCATGCAGGCGTGGCTGACCCAGGTGCAGGTTGATGTCGCCACCATTGGGCTATTCTCCCTGGTTGGGTTGCCCTATGTCCTCAAGTTCCTGTGGGCGCCGCTGCTCGACCGTTTTCAAATCGGTTGGCCGGGCCGTCGGCGGGACTGGACCCTGGTGACGCAATGCATGCTGATCGGCCTGCTTCTCTTCGCCGGTCTGGGCAACCTGGCGGGTACTGCGTTGCTGTGGCTGGGCTTCGTCGCACTCATGATTGCGTTCATGTCGGCCAGTCAGGATATCGCCATAGATGCCTACCGGGCCGAGGTGTTGTCAGAGCGCGAGCGAGGGTTTGGAGCGGCGGTTTCTGTTACTGGTTATCGTATTGCGATGTTAGTCTCTGGAGCCGGAGCGCTGGTGCTGGCGGACCAGATCGGATTTGCCAACACCTATGTGGTGATGGCCGTCGTTTTGCTCGTGGGAGTTGTCGGCAATCTATTGGGCCCCGCGGCTCCGCCGAACGTGGCGCCGCCGAGGTCGTTGCAGGAAGCCATTGTTGAGCCGCTCCGAAATTTTTTTGGCTCCGCTGGGGCATTGCAACTGCTGTTGCTGGTTTTTCTTTATAAACTCGGCGACGCCTTCGCCGGTCGCCTCACGACTACTTTCCTATTGCGTGAACTTGAATTCACGCTGACAGACGTTGGCGCCATTAATAAAGGGCTAGGCCTGGTGGCATCAATCGCAGGCGCCTTGTACGGAGGGGCGTTGATGTACCGGCTCGGCCTCTACCGGGCGCTGTTCCTGTTCGCGTGGCTACAGGCCGTGACGAACCTTGGCTTTTTTGCGCTGACATTTATCGGCCAGAATTACCTGGGTTTGATAGTTGTTGTTGGTCTGGAAAACCTGACGGGAGGTATGGGTACTGCGGCCTTTGTAGCCCTGCTCATGGCTATTTGTGATCGCCGCTTTACGGCAACGCAATTCGCAATGCTGACCGCGATCGCAAGCCTGGGGCGCGTGTTCGCGGGCCCACCATCCGGATTTCTGGTAGAAACGCTGGGCTGGTCCGTATTTTTCGCGATCACGTTCTTCGTCGCTTTGCCCGCAATTATGGTGTTGGGTCGCATGCGTACACACATAGAACGGCTGGATATAGCCCGGTGAAATGCCTGCGTCTGGAACGTCCTGATGCACGCAGAATTGTTCTGCTAGGCGATACACACGGCACTTTGCACGAAGATCTGATGGCAGAATTACCCAGAGCGGATCTTATTCTGCACGCCGGTGATATCGGTTCGATAGCGGTACTCGATGCGTTGAAGTTACACGGTGAGGTGCTGGCGGTGCGTGGCAACAATGATCGCGCGGATACCTGGCAACGTGCTGAACTCGACCAACTCAAACGACTCCCCGAAGTCATCGAGGTGCAACTGGTCAACGGTCGCTTGGCTATCTTGCACGGACACCAATGGCCGCGCTCGACACAGCGACACGCGGCGATGCGCGCGCAGTGGAGTGATTTCGACTGCGTCGTTTATGGCCACAGTCATCGTTCGAAAATCGACAAGACAACTGCGCCCTGGGTGGTGAATCCGGGGGCCGCAGGTTGCAGCCGCGCCCATGACGGT
The DNA here is from genome assembly GCA_964012875.1 of uncultured bacterium. Classification (GTDB taxonomy): domain Bacteria; phylum Pseudomonadota; class Gammaproteobacteria; genus CAXGUU01. The sequence goes on along the minus strand of CAXGUU010000056.1, from coordinate 7,641 downwards.
GCCGGATGGATGGAACTCAAGGTCGACGCATGCTTTTGGTACCTCGAGGAGTTCAGAATCATGCAGTGTTGATCGCCTTTGAGGGGAGAGCCGGGTTCGCGTTCGACGCACCGGCATGGTAGCGTTCCCGCGCAGGGGAATTTCAGCTTCAGGGGTATCGTTATGGTCGGGGTCATTTTGCTATACGTTGGTGCGGTCTTGCTGATCAACGGCGTAGGTGGCATGGGAAAAATAGACACCAAGTCGATGGCTGTCATGAATTTCATGGTTGGCGGTCTGGCGTTGGTAGCGAGTCTGTTGCAGTTGATTCGAGCAGAAACTCAGGCAGAGTATTTCGTGGTCGCGACCTTCTTTCTGTTTACGTTTACCTATCTCTATGTCGCCATCACGTGGTGGTTTGATCTTGATATGGCGGGCTTTGGCTGGTGGTGTTTGTTTGTGGCCATCACGACGGTGCCTTGCGCGCTAGTGACCTACCAGGGCGGCGATATGCGGTTCGGTACCTTCTGGCTCATCTGGGGTGCGCTGTGGTACATGTTTTATGCGGTGAGCGTGCCGCCGGTGAAGGATTTCGGCAAATTGCTTCCCGTTGCCACGATTAGCGTGGGTGTCTTCACGTGCTGGATCCCGGGCTTATTGGTTCTTACCGAGAATTGGTAGCGGGCGGATGTCGAAACTAATGTGGATTGCCGCATTCGTAGTTGTTGTCTGGCTGATCGCTTTCGCGGTCATGGGGTGGTGGTCACATCGCGATGCCGCAAGCGCGGCCGGGTTGAACAATGGCTTGCTACAGGCCTGCCCGAACTCGCCCAATTGCGTGTGCTCGGACCACACGCAATCCCCATCTGAGCAACATTCGATCGCACCATTGCCACTCGCGGGCGATAACGAAATGCGAATTAGAGGCGTCGTTGCAGCGGTCCACGCCGCTGGTGGCGAAATCAAAACGCAATCCGATAGCTACGTTCATGCGACCTTTACCAGTCGAATTTTTCGCTTCGTCGATGATGTCGAATTTCGCTTGGATAATGGAGTTGTCCACCTGCGATCGGCGTCCCGCGTCGGCCATTCGGATGTCGGGGTGAACCGCAAACGCGCGGCAGCGCTGGCGCAACTTCTCGCCAGTGAGGGTGACTCGTAAGACTTTTGTCGGCCGGCGTGAGCGATCCGGTTTAGCCGCCCCTACTGTTTGGCCGCCTGCAGGTGCTTCCAGATCAGGTTGGGGCGTAGAGGCAGCTCAGATATTTCAATGCCGAATGGCGCAAGTGCATCGCATACTGCGTTGGTCACCGTGCCCGGGACTGAGCTTGGTCGTCCTTCGCCGATGCCGCGTGTGCCCAATGGCGTATGCGGGCAGGGCGTGGTGGCGTAGGTTATTTCAATATCCGGTACGTCGGCCGCGGTAGCCAGCTTGTAGCGTTCGAAATCGGGAGTCAGCTGCTGGCCCTGATCGTCGTAGATGAACTCTTCGAACATCGTATTTGATAAGCCCTGAACTATGGCGCCATGCATTTGTCCATCGACAATCATCGGGTTGATGATGGTGCCGACATCTTCCGAAGAGACCCAGCGCTTGATTTCGAAGTCGCCTGAATTTGCATCCACTTCGACAATGCAGCAATCGGCGTTAAAGCAGATCATCGGTTTGGCGGCTTCAAAGAAGGCGGTCGACTCGAGACCGCCGGCGTCGCCTTCCGGTAACTCGATAGGGAACATGATGATCCGTTCGACGATTTCACGGAATGGTTTTTTCAGAGAACGATCGCCGATATAGACGACGTCACCATTCACGAACTCGAAGTGGTGGACATCGGCCTCGATCTTCAGATCGTGCGCCAGGATGCGTGTAATTTTTTCCTTGACGTCGCTACAGGCCTCGGCGACCGCTGAGACGAAATACGAACCCGCGCGCGCACCGATTGAACCGGCCCCGAAAGGCGTGGTGCCGGTGTCGCCGGTAGTGATGATGACATCGCTCGGTTCAATGCCAAACTGGGAAGCAACGACCTGAGCAGTGGTTGTTTCGTGGCCTTGCCCACCGGGCGCATCGCCGCCGAAGACCATGACCTTGCCGCGCGGGTCCAGGCGTACCGTGGCGGCACCGTAACCCGGTTGGTTTTCCATTGGCACGAGCAGTTCCGAAGCAACGCCGGACAATTCGACGCCGCATCCGAAACCAATCCCCAGGTAGCGACCTTCTGCGCGTGCAGCTTCCTGTTCGCGCCGAAATCCATCGAGGTCGACCTGGGCCATGAGGTTGTCCCACACCCCAGTGAAATCGCCACTGTCCAGGTATTCGTTGGTGATGGTGGTATAAGGTAGCTCCGGCGTCAGGTTGCGGCGGCGCAACTCAGAGGGCTCCATGCCGATGCGACGGGCGACCATATCGACTGCTCGTTCCACGGCAAACCGCGTCGGGAAATGACCGAACGCACGTGCCGGCGTCAGACAAGCCTTATTCGTTGTTGCGACCCGAAGACGCACGTCGCCCTTGTCCCAGGTATAAGCATTGGGAAGTTCCACAGCGCCGAGAAATGGCATAACGAACCCCCAGTAGACGCCCGTGGCGCCGACCCCGTTGTCGGCGATGCCGTGGTTACGAACAGCAAGCAACTTCCCATCCCTGGTCGCAGCGACTTCGATGTCGTTGATCTGGTCGCGTTCCTGACCGATATTCATGAGACTTTCGTAGCGTGTCTCGATCCATCGAACCGGCCGTTTGAGCTCCCGGGCGGCAAAGGCCAGTATCACGTTCTCGCGGTAAAAGGGTGCCTTGGCGCCGAAAGCGCCACCCTGATCGCGCGGCGCGATTACGCGGACCTGCTCGGCGGGAATTTCGAGTATGTCGCTCAGTGCGAGCCTGTCAATATGTGGGCGTTGCGTTGTGACATGGGCTGTCAGGCCGTCAGCATCATTCCAGTCAAACAGGCCGCCGCGCGGCTCCATCGGGGTTATCCCAGTTCGGTGAACGCGAAATCGCTCACTGACCACGACATCGGCTTGTTGAAAAATCGCGTCAACTTCCGCGGCGTTTTGTGCCTGTTCTTCTTCGGTTTCACCGCCTGTAAAGGTCATGGCGAATATTTCGTTGCTTGAATGGTCGTCGTAGACGCGAGCTGCGTCGTCGGCAAGAGCGGCTTCAGGGTCGAGTATCGGCTCGAGTTCTTCGTACTCAACGAAAATTGCTTCGGTTGCATCTTCCGCAACGTATTTGTCCGTGGCTATCACCAGCGCAACGGGTTCACCGTGGAAACGTACCTTGTCGACCGCCAGAGGCCAGAAAGTTGGAAACTGTGCGGGCAGATTCGGCACGACCACGGGCTGGGGCATGGGTTGAATGCGGTCCCGAATCATGGCGCCGGTATAGATGGCCAGCACCCCGGGCAGGGTTTCAGCCTCACTGGTGTCGATCGACACTATGTTCGCGTGTGCGTACTCGCTCCGTACAAAAACGGCATGAACCGTGCCGGGGAGCGTGAGGTCGGCGAGGTAACGCCCGCTACCAGTGACCAGACGCAAGTCCTCCTTGCGGGCGAGGCGTGCCCCGAGCCAGTTGTTTTCGTCGCCAGTCGCAGATTCAGTCATTGTTCTAAGACCCCGTGCCACTTTGTGCCATGCTTTTAGCAGCGGCCCGCACGGCGCGAACAATGTGCACGTAACCCGTGCAGCGACAGAGGTTGCCAATCAGCGCTTCGCGAATCTCATCATCGCTGGGTTCGGGATACTGCCGCAAAAATTCTGTCATGTTCATTAATATGCCCGGCGTGCAATAGCCGCATTGCAAACCGTGCTCCTGGCTGAACGCGGTTTGCAAGGGTGTCAGGTCGTCTCCGGCCAGACCTTCAACGGTCGTGACCTTATGTCCGTCAGCCTGTACAGCCAGCATCATGCAGCTTTTGACAGCTTCGCCATCGAGGTGAACGGTACAGGCGCCGCACACACCTTCATAAGTGCAGCCCACGTGAGTGCCGGTAAGACCAAGCTGGTCACGCAGGAAATCAACCAGTAGGCTGCGCTCAGTGATGTGCGCTTCGTGGGCGACGCCGTTGACGGTAATCCGTACTTCTTGCATTTCAGTTGGTCTCGGTGGAATTTGACGCTATGCCAGCGCTCGTGTGAACGCGAGGCCAGCGACTTCAGCGCCGATCGAGCGAATCAGTTGTCGTCGGTAATTGGCATCTGCCGAAGCGTCGCTGTGAGTATCCACCCCCTCCGCAATTTCAGCGAATATCGCGTCGAGTTCATCTGGTGCGCCGCCACTGCCGACCAGGGCCGACTCTCCGTCCGGAACCCGTGTCGCGCCTGCCGCCATGCCGGATAAGCTCAACCTTGCTGTCTGGCAGTTGCCCTTATTGTCGAGCTCGACGGCGACGCACACTCCGACTACCGGCAAGGCGTCGCGGACGAGGCCCCATTTCTTGTAGGCGCTGCCTGCGCGCCCGGTGGATCGCCTGAATTAAACCTGGGTCATCAATTCGTCGTCACCGCGCGCGGTCTCGAGCGGACCGAGCAGAAAGTCGTCAATCGCAACGCTGCGCTCCGTACCATCGCTCCGTGTGAGACTGATCTCGCAACCCAGGCCTAGGGCTGCAGCGGGCGAACAGGATGCGACGTAGTTCCAGCATAAGCTGCCGCCAATGGTGCCGCGGTTTCGCACCTGGCGATCGCCAACGTGAGCGGCAGCATCGCACAACGCGGAAAACTGGAGGGCAAGCTCGGCGCTGGCCGAGATCTCAACGTAGCGCGTCATCGCGCCAACGACGATGTGATCACCGCTTGCCGAAATCCCCCGCATATCGTCCACGGCCTGCAGGTCGATGATCGCCTGTGGCTGGAGTATTCTCGACTTCATCGCCTGCATGATGCTTTGGCCGCCGGCAAAAAAAACGGCGTCGCCTGGATCGTACTGCCCCAGGATCGAGAGTGCCTCGGCGCGGGTTGTCGGACGGTGGTAATGATCGATCGGGGCTGGATACATGATTGTCCTTGCTCGACGTTGGAGTCAAAAGCATGAGCACCATAGCTCAGCCAGCGCACGAATTGTAACACCGGGTCGAGCAGGGTCGACTAGGGTTGGGAGTCATGTCATGTTCTTCGGTGCACCGTGAGCGCGAATAGGAGAAGGACGATGGCGAGGTACTCTGTTGAGTGTTTGATCGATGCCGAAAATCACCTCGGCGAGGGTCCAGTATGGGATGCTGAACAGCAGAAACTCTACTGGGTTGACGGCACCGGGCGGCGGGTCGGCAAACCCTCCATCTGGTGCCTCGATCCCGCGTCTGGGGCCATCAAGAACTGGTCACTTGACCACGATGTCGGTGCCATGGCCTTGCGCGAAAACGGTAATGCCGTACTCGCGCTTGACGATGGGTTTTACTTTTTTGACTTTGCATCAGAGGCGCTCGAATGCATCACCCTGATCGATCCGGAACAGTCCAGAACGCGTTTGAATGACGGCAAGGTTGATCGGCGAGGCCGTTTTTTTGCTGGTGGCATGGACGATCTGGAGGAAAGTCAGCTGTGCGGCTTGTGGCGCCTGGATCCCGATCTGACGGTGACCCAGGTTGCCGATGGCATCATCTGCTCAAACGGACCGTGCTGGAGTCCGGACGACAGCACTTTCTATTTCGCCGATACGTTTCAGCAAACGATGTGGGCCTACGACTACGATATCGAGTCCGGCAGCCTGTCCGGCAAAAGAGATTTTGCTTCTACGGTCGCCGAGGCGGGTTTTTTCGATGGTTCTACTGTTGATTCCGAAGGCGGCGTTTGGAATGCACTTGTGATTGGCGGCGACCTGATTCGTTACAACCCGGACGGCAGTGAGGATATGCGCATCGGTATGCCGGTAAAAAATCTTACGAGTGTGATCTTTGGTGGCGCTGAATTAGATGAAATCTATGTCACCTCCATGGCGCGGGTCTCGCACCCGGCGACGCATGAGCATTTTGAAAAGCAGGTGAAACCGCAATTCGGCGCCGGCAGTCTGTTCAGAATTCGCGGCCTCGGCATTCGCGGTATTCCCGAACCGCGTTTTGCTGGTTGACTTCCGGACGAGCTAAATTTTTTCCGAAAGTGCCCTGGCTACTGCGCCAGAGAAGACTTTGACATCTTCCGCCGTCGTATCGAAGGACGTGATCCAGCGTGCAATCGAGTCTGGTTCACTCCAGGTGTAGAAGTAGAAGTCGCGTTGGAGATCCTCCAGCGCTGTTGCTGAGAGCCTGGGGAAGAGCAGGTTGCAGCTAACCGGTGCGACAAACTGAATATCGGTTCGTTCCTGACACTGGCGTGCCAGCGAGGCTGCCATATCGTTAGCGTGGGCGGCTAGGCTTCGCCACAAATCGCCTTCCAGATAGGCAAGAAACTGGGCGGCAATAAAACGCATTTTTGATGCAAGCTGCGTCGCTTGTTTGCGAGCGTAAGCTGCGCGCATCGCGAGTTCGGGGCGGAACAGGATGACGGCCTCCGCCCCCATCAAGCCATTTTTTGTACCGCCGAAACTCAGCGCATCGATACCACAACGCGCGATATCAGCCAACGATGCATTGAGCGTGACTACAGCATTGGCAAGGCGTGCGCCGTCGACATGCAGCATCATCTCATGCTCGTGAGCGAAACTCGCCAGGGTCTGCAATTCATCGAGGCTGTACACGGTGCCCCATTCAGTAGGTTGAGTAATCGAGATCACGCTAGGCCGGGCCCGATGAACACCGCGTCCAGGACCGACATGAGGGATGACGTCATCGACGGAGATTTTGCCGAATTTGTCTCGCACCGGAATGAGTTTGGCATTAGTGAAACGCTCCGGTGCGCTGCATTCGTCATTCCAGATATGGGCAGTCTGCGCGCACAGCACAGATTCATAAGGCGCCACCAGCGTGGCGAGGCTGATGACATTGGCGCCCGTTCCGCCGAAACAGAACAACGCCTCGATGTCGCTATCGAACGCGGCGGCGAGGGCTGAGCTAGCGGCGTGCGTCCAGGGATCATCTCCGTAGGCGGAAGCATGCGCGCGGTTAGCTTCGGCAATGGCGTCAAGCACCTTCGGGTGAATACCGGAGGCGTTATCGCTTGCGAAGCATCGACCGTGAAGGTGCTCGCCTACAGGATGCACAGGGGAGACCAGTTCTTGTTGCGGCGAGCAAGGCGCTGAGCATTCGATTCGCTGTCGAAATTCGTCGTGGCAAAGTCAATCTCGTCACGCTTAAAGTCCTTGAAGGTATTGATGTTGACGACGGCGACATGGCCGTTCTCCCCGCGGCAGCTCGCAAATGGCAGGATGCCGCAGCGCGCGCATACATAGAATTCGGCGGTTTGATGACCGAAGTGGTAAACAATTATCTGCTCCTTGTCTTCAATCCGTGCAGTGACACTGACTTCCGGGTGGGAGGTCCAGCTTGCTCCGTGCATTCGGCAATAGCTGCAACTGCAGGTGCGCCCGCGCAGCTCTGACGCCTTGCCCGCCCAGTTCATCTCGAATTCGATATTGCCGCAGTGACAATGCCCTCGGATATTCATTAAAACTTTTTCCTGGTCTTCGTCGGTTGTAGCTGTGGATGATTGTGAGTGCCGCGAAGCGGAGTCGGTATGCGGCCGCTTTCGGCTTCAAAGTGGGGCAGAATTTTTCTTGAGCGCGTGATA
>CAXGUU010000055.1:0-13234 GCA_964012875.1 uncultured bacterium | reverse complement strand
TGCCCGTCGTGCAGCGCGGCGCCGATGAGTGTTGAGGTGAGCGACTTCACCATCGATGAAGATTGCCAGCGCAAATCCGGCGTCAGGCCGAGCGCGTATCGTTCAATAAGCACTTCACCGTTCCGGAGTACAAGCAGGCCGCTCAGATGCTCATCACGCATCAAATCCTCGACGTCGCACCGCCTGCCCTGATCTTCAAAGGTTACCGCGATTTCCGTCGGGCTTTTGGGTAGCGCTGAGATTTGCCGCACCCGACGGATGGTTCGGGTCGCGAATATTTGATCCCAGTAGAGAAAGCCTTCGGCCTGTATGTTGGGCGACCAAAGTAAGAAATCTGTTCCGAGCAGGCGCGCGAGCCAACGGTCGCGCGGCGCCTGCGATTGGCTGGTTGCCATGGCTGTTCTCCGTCGGCGTCGGGGAAGCTAAGGTATCAGTTTAATTTCGTTCGCCGTAACCTGGCCCTGCAAAAGACCCGACACCTTTTGAAACGTCGAAATAAATCTGTCCTATTTGATTTAATGTCTCTTCACCGAATCCAGAATCTGTGGAGGGGGGGGGTAGAGGCGATGACCAGACTGAGTGACACGAACAGACGAACGATCGGCATCACGTTGCCATGGGTGCTGGCAGCGTCCCTGGCCGCCCCAGTACAGGCCGGCACCCTGACGCTGACCGTCAAGGAAGCCGCATCGAGCGCGACTATACCGGCCCGCGTCGAAGTTCAAGGTGCAGACGGCCGCTATGTCGTGGCAGCCGACGCCCTGCCCTACGCCAGTGACTGCAGAATGAGCAAGCCCGGTGCCGGGCTGCTGGACGATGCGGCGTCGGTGCAGCCCTTCACCGGCCGACTCGGGATTGAAAATCCTTATACCGGCTCCACCCAGTTCTACAGCACCGGGCGCTCGACCATTTCGCTGCCGCCGGGCAGGGCGACCGTGCGCGTGTTCAAGGGGCCCGAATTCGCGGTGGCCGAGACACAGGTCGACGTGCCGGCGAGCGGCACGGTCGAGCTAAGCGTGCCACTGAGACGCTGGACGAATATGCCAGCCAAAGGCTGGTACTCAGGCGACGATCACCTGCATATCCAACGCACGAGCCCGGACGACAACCCGCACGTATCGGCGATGATGCAGGCGGAGGACGTGCACGTCGCGAACCTGCTACAGATGGGCAAGGTCGGCGACTTTGCCATCGCACCGCAGTACGCCCACGGCCCCGCCGGGCACTATCAGCAGGGTCACTACATACTGGCTGCCGGCCAGGAGAACCCACGCTCGCACTTTCTGGGCCACACTATCACGCTGGGCGCAAAGCGCACGCACTACAACGAGGAACAATACCTCGTGTACCGCCTGATCTGGGAGCAAACCGTAAAAGAAGGCGCAATCAACGGCTATGCGCATGCCGTGTTCCCGTACGCCTCCTTCATCGCGCCGCATGATGGTCTGGCGGTCGTGGTGCCACACGGGCTGATGCACTTCCTCGAAGTGCTTCAGTTCGACCGCACCGGCTACGACATCTGGTACGACCTGCTGGCGCTGGGTCTTCGCATCACGCCGACCGCCGGCACCGACTATCCCTGCGGCGGGCAGGCGATCCCAGGCCACGAGCGTTTTTACACGAAAGTCGACGGGCCGCTCACCTACAATGCCTGGCTCGACAGCGTGCGGACAGGACGCACCTTCGTCACCACCGGACCGGTCGTCGAACTCTCGGTAAACGGCGAAGAAATCGGCGCTACGGTCGCGCTGAATGCGCCGGGTACCGTTAACGTAACGGGCACGGTTACATTCGACCCCGCGAGAGACAGCCTGAGTTTCGTCGAGCTGCTTCAGGACGGCGAGGTTGTCGGGCGCTACTCGCCCGTGGCCGGCGCATCGAAGATCGCTTTTTCAGTTGACCAGCCCGTTGAACGCGGTGGCTGGCTCGCCGTGCGCGGCTATGGCACGAAGCTGGACGAATTGCCGTTCCCCACGCCGGTGATCTTCGGCACCTTCGCGCCAAACACGAACTTTCATACAGCGCCCGTGTACGTAACGGTCGCAGGACAGCCCGGCATCGAGCAGAGCGAACGCACACGGCGCGTAGCCAAGGCCTTTATCGCCCGACTGGACGATCTCGCCCGCGTTCTCGGCGAGGACAATCACACCACGCTTGCACCGCGGCTCGAACGCCCGACCATAGACGCCGTCCCGGAAGCCGTGCTCACGTCGAGCCGCCCCCGTCTACTCGAGGAGATCAACATCGCCAAGGCCTACTTCGCTGGCTTTCTCGATTAGCGCGGCGAAACGCAACAAGAATGAAAAGAGGGGAAGGGGACAGATTTAATTGAGTACCGCCAATCGGGCGAATTTAGGTGCCGGCCTCAAATAAATAGTCCCTCCTCAGGGACGCATGACAACCTTGCCGATCACCCCGCGGCCCGACACCTTGTTCAATGCCACCGACGCATCGGAGAGCGGAAACACCGTGTCGATGACCGGTTTCACCTTGCCCTGGTCGATCCAGTTGTCTAGTTCGCGCATGTTCGCCGCATGCACGTCCTGTTCGCGCTCGGTGAACTCGCCCCAGAACACACCGATCACGGCATAACCCTTGACTAGAGTTAGGTTGGCCGGCACCTGCGGAATACGCCCTGAGGCAAAGCCGACCACCAGCAAGCGGCCGTTCCAGGCCATCGACCGGGTGCAGGCATCGAAGGCGTCGCCGCCGACCGTGTCGTACACGACATCGGCGCCACGGCCGTCAGTGCGCGCCTTAATCGCTTCGCGCAGATCTTCACGCGTGTAGTCGATGCACTCGTCGGCGCCTTGCGATCGCGCAAACGCCATTTTCTTGTCGCTCGAACAGACTGCAATGACATGAGCGCCAATCGCATGGCCTATCTGTACCGCAGCAGTGCCGGTACCGCCGGCCGCGCCGAGTACTACCAATGTTTCACCGGCCTTTAGCTGACCGCGTTGCCGCAGGGCGTGGTGCGCAGTCCCGGTCGCGGCGAGGAGCGCCGCACCCTCCTCGAACGACAGGGGTCCAGGCAGCGGCGTCGCGACCCGTGCCGGCAGCACCATCTGCTCGGCAAAGGCACCGAATTCATTGTTATAGCCATACACGCGATCACCAATGGCGAAGTCGTCGACGTCCTCGCCTAGTGCACTGACGACGCCGGCGCCCTCGGTGCCGGGCACGAATGGCAATGCCGGCTTCGCCTGGTATAGGCCCTCGATGACGAGTGCGTCCGCGAAGTTGACACTGACCGCGCGAACGTCGATGAGGATCTGGCCCGGGCCGGGCACCGGCGCGGGGAAGTCCTGGTAGCTAAGCTGCTCGACAGGACCGTATGCGGTACAGACTTGTGCTTTCAATACTTTCTTTCTCGCTCATCACTACGAAAACGCGGTCTGTCCGCTATTTTCACGTCAATAGGATTCCACTCGCCGGTCATCGCTGTTCCACGACAGGGCTGGCTAAGAAATTAACCGTTCCGAAGCGCGCGCCGTTACTCGTTCAGTCTTCGGCGCCCGCAGGGTGGTCGATGATACACAGCCTCCGGCCATCAGGCTGATGCCTGACCACTTCGGACGTCTTCCCGGTCATCGAACGGTTGACCTGCCCCATCGCCCCCTTTCAGCGTGTATTCGTTATTTAATAACGCAATATCGTCAAATCATATGGTATGCCGGGTTTTAAACGATATCTGCCCGCCGGTATCCAGAAACCCATGAAGCGGTTCGCGGATAGCCTCTCGCCCGGAGACGTGGTCGTCAGGACCTCGTACAAATACCGCAGCGGGTTCGCACAGATCCAGCAACCCTTCAATGTCTCCGCTGTTGAAGCACTTGACGAACTCTGCGTAGACGCTAGCGGCCATGTCCTGACTCATGACCTTTCCCTCCCCTATCGAAACCCGGACTGGGCCTGCAAGAGTAACTTAGATCACCCATAACCAGGTTTGCATAGGCAAACCTGACACGTTTCCCCGGTACCGAATTTCGCCCGGAATAAACCTGACATGCTTATCCGTCCCTGCTCGTCGCCGACCGCTGGCTCGTGTCGCAGCCGCCGAAAAAAGGTGTCAGGTTTGTTTTAACTTCTGACTTCAACCTTCACTAAATCAGCCTGACACCTTTTCCAGTTCAGAGCCGTACTCAGGCACCGAGGCGATCAAAATACCGCAGGCTTAGATCGCCCTCGAGCAGTTCGCTCATATTGTCGATGTCACCACGCTCGGTACGCCATGCGAAATATTTTTCGTACTTTTCGCGCGATTCCCAGGTTTCGACGATGACGAAGTTTTGCGGGTTGTCCAGATTACGTGTGGCATAGAGATCGATGCAGCCATCAAACGATCGCGTGTCCGGGAACAGGCCTTTAAATCCTTCGGCCATGTCGTCTGCGTGTTCTTTCTTAACCGTGATCTCCAGTACTACTGTGCAGGTCATAATTTCTCCCCTTGTTTGTAATGAGACGTTGTTTAGGCACGCTTGCCATAGTAGGTGGGAGCTGGGGCAGGCGACAAGTCAGAACTTTACGGGGGACAAACCACGTAGAACCCCGCAGTGCATCTATCGGGTAGTCTTGCTAGTCCCAATGAGGGTTATACGTGGTCTGTCCCCTATTTCCCTAACTGATTTTGGGCCCGTCCTCGCCAACGAACCGGGTGCGCAGCTCGCGCTTGAGTACCTTGCCGGTCGCGTTGCGCGGCAATGCTTCCACGATCGCAATATCGGATGGCACTTTGAATTTTGCCAGGCGCTCGATGCAGTGCTCGACGACCCGTTTTTGATCAATCGAGGTACCCGGCTTTAGGGCAAGAATGGCCAGGCCCGATTCGCCCCAGCGTTCGTCGGGTACGCCAATTACGGCGGCCTCGGCGATTTCCGGAAGCTGGTACAACACGTTCTCGACTTCCGCCGGGTAAACGTTCTCGCCACCGGAGATGTACATGTCCTTCCACCGGTCTACGATATAGACAAAGCCTTCGTCGTCGCGCCGTGCGGCGTCACCTGTCTTCAGCCAGCGCCCCTCGAAAGAGTTGGCTGTTGCTTCGGGCTTGTTCCAGTATCCGGGCGTGATGTGCGGTCCCGCGACCCACAGTTCACCAACCTCTTCGGGACTGCAATCGGAGCCATCGTCTTTGACGATACGGAACTCTGTATGCATCAATGCTTTCCCGGTCGATCCGATCTTGCGCAACGCGTCATCAGGATCAAGAAAGATTGCGCCCGGGCTGGTTTCGGTCATGCCGTAGCCCTGGGCCAGCTGCACACCCTTTTCTGTCCACGCTTCCATGATGGTCAACGCGCACGGCGCGCCGCCGACGCCGGCAACCCGCAGGTGTGACAAGTCGGTTTCGGCGAACGCGGGATGTTGCATCATGAATTGGTAGGGCGCCGGCACGCCAAAGAAATGTGTGATGCCCTGCTCCGGATCGCCCAGGATCGATAACGTCTGCCCCGGATCAAATTGCTTCAGGAGCACGACGGTGCCCCCGGCGTGAAGCACCGGATTGCTGTAGCAATTCAGGCCGCCGGTATGAAACAGCGGTAGTACGTTCAAATGCACCGTATCGAGCCCGATGCCCGCTGGGATACCTAGATTGATGCAGTTCCAGAAATTCATGCCGTGCGTGATCATCGCGCCCTTGGGCAGCCCGGTGGTTCCGGAGGTGTACATGATGGTGACGACGTCGTCGTGCGTCAGGGTCGCGCGCTCAACCGTCGCGTTGAAATGTCTGGAGATCGCATTCTCAAAAGCACTGTCTGGCTTGCCACCATCAATAGACAACAGATCTGCAATGCCACAGCGTTGTTTAAGCTCAATTGCCGAATCAGAAAACTCTATATCGTGTACGAGGAGTTTGGGTGAACTATCGTTAATGATGTACTCCAGTTCACTGACGGTCAGGCGCCAGTTGAGCAGCACGCAAATCGCGCCCACACGTGTGCAGGCAAATTGAATATCGAAATACTCAACGCCGTTGTGGGCAAGTACCGCAATGCGTTCGCCGCGGCCAACCCCGAGCGACTGAAGATAAGCGGCCATCGCGTCTGCGCGCGCATCGAGATCAGCATAGCTGAACCGTCGCTCACTGCCGAGATCACGTACAGCTTCTTTGCGAGGCCGGTTGGCGGCGTGGTGATCCAGCCAGTCGTAATATCGAATTGCGCCATGTCCCGGGGGGCGTGAGGCGGTCATGGATGACAAGGTCTCTGCGGCAGGTGCGAATTCGGTCGAGTCTGAAGGGCTGGCCATTCGTATTCCTGTTTTCGAAGATCGGGGAATCTGGATGGTAACCGAGATTATCGCGCTTGCATGAGTGAGCGATCCTGCCGCCTTTGGCTTCGCCCTATCAGTGGCATGCTGCTATTGTTCTCAGCACGAGAATAAGGACGGTTTACCGAATACCATAACCCTTCGGCATGCACTGCGGAGTTAAACGTGGTTTGTCCCTTATTTCCTGTTTCACAAATTTCGCTGCTGTGTACACTACTTCTGCCGGCCCGATGAAAAGCGCATCTCATGAACTCCACAAAGCCTAGATTTGTCGCGACCCTAATGATGATGTGCGCAACGTTTTCCGCGGCGGCTGATCTCGGGCTCGCATTCGTAAATGACCTTTGGGACGGGAAAACCATTCCCGCAGGACAGCAATGTCGAAAATTCGGCGGCACGGGTGGTACGCCAGGGCTGCGCGTCTCGTCCATCCCGCCCGACGCCAACGCGCTCGTGATGGAGTTCAGCGACCGCACCTATACACCCATGGACCAGGGCGGTCACGGCAAACTCGGGTATCGGATCGAAGCGGGCACCGCCGAGACAATCATTCCAACCGTACCGCCGCATACGACCGACTTGCCCGAGGGGTTTTGGACCGTGGCGCCGCACGGCGCGCCCGGCTGGGACACGGCGGGTGCCTATCTGCCACCGTGCTCGGGCGGCAAGGGCAACGAATACTATGTCACGGTGAAAGCCGTGACAAAGGAAGATGACAGGCTTCGCGTGATCACCGAAGCTGTGCTGGAAATGGGAACATACTGAAGTACTTCCCTACAGCGTTCGTAGTATCCCGGGTTAATGTAAAGATTCTGGGTTCGAGCGTTGGTAATTTTTACTCTGACCCTAAATACCGCTGTGAGGTTAAACGTGGTCTGCCCCCCATTCTGGCTGACCGAGCGGGCCGCTTCGAGTCGTTTTATCTGGCCAGGTTGCATGAGCCATTCGCCGCCCTGTTTCATGCGGCGCTGGAGCAATCCGATGAGCTTGGGGTCAGAGAAAACTGTGACTTCGGTAATTAGTTGCCGCTGGTATGTGTCGCCAGGTTATACCCTATGCCTGCTCTTCAATGAAGTGCGCTGTCGCGCTGACGGCTCTGATCAAGATATGTTGATGAAAACGAGCTCGTTTTCAACTGTCACATCGTAGACCTTAATCGGAACCACACAAGGGCGTTCTACCGGTGCGCCCGAGCGGATATCAAAGCTGCCGCCATGGAATGCACACACAACCCTATCGCCTTCGATGTCGCCTGCAGATAGCAATGCGCGTCCGTGCGTACAGATATCATCAATCGCATAAAAACCATCCTCGAGGTGGTACACACCGATTGGATCACGACCGTCGATGTTGATACGTTTGCATTTCCCAAGGGGGACGTCAGTTGTCTTGCAAACTTCTATGCTGGCCATGATGACGTGATTGTAGCGCGAATTAGATACGGGGCAGATTCGTCTAAGTTGACGGGGAGAACTTTGAAATGGCTGAGTCAAATACGATTGCGGCTGATTTGATCCGCCGCACCGCGGCATATGTTCCAGACATTCAAATCGAAGGCTGCGAACCCGCTAGCGCCGATAAGCCCTGGCAGACTTGGCTCGACGCTGAACTAGGGTTTCGCAACCATTGGTACCCAGTGGAGGCTAGTCGCAATATTCGCGATGGTGAACACAAATTAATCAAGCTGCTTGGCGAAGACATTTTGTTCATTCGACGTAAAGGGAAATTGTTCGCTATTGAAGATCGTTGCTGCCACCGCGGCGCTCGCTTTTCAATGCGCCCAATTTGCTACACGGACGACACCATTACCTGTTGGCATCACACTTTTACCTTTAACCTTGATGACGGCAGGATACGGTGCATTTTGAACGACCCGGATTCATCTATGGCCGGGGCACGCGGGATCAAAAGCTATCCCGTACAGGAAGCAAAGGGCGTTATATTTGCCTTTGTCGGCGACATCGAACCGCCGGTGCTGGAAAATGATTTGCCACCGGGCTTTATGGATGAAAATGTCGCGGTCGCCGTGGCCGATCCTTACGTTGTCAATTCCAGTTGGCGTCTTGGCTGTGAGGGTGGTTATGACCCGGGACATCATTTCATTCACAATTGGTCCGCCTATTCCATCAACGCACGCATGCCGATGTCTTTCGGCTGGGTATCGGAAACGGATTCGCTGCTGAAGACCGCGTTGTACCAGAAAAGCGACCGAGGGCCGTGCGGGTTCACGCGCATCGCTGGGGAAACCAATATTTCGATGGCTGCAACAATCCCCGGGCGCAATGGCGACGCCGGCAAGGAAATCGTGTTGCCTATTCTGAAAGGGCAAACCGAAGCTGAAATTGAGGCTCTTATGAGTGGGGGCCAGGAAACCAAGGTTGGGCTATGGATGCCGTGCGGGCTCAAGGTCGATCCATGGCCCTTTTCTGGTGTGGTTCATAACGAATATTACGTCCCTCGCGATGCGCATTCTCATTACTACTTCCAATGCGGTTGGCGCGTGTGTAGCAGCGAGGAAGAACGGGAAGAATGGATTGAGGGTGAACTTGGGCGTGTGCGCTGGAAGGTACCGGTAGTCGAGGACTTTACGGTTCAGGACGCAGAGGCGCGTGAAGGGATCGCCAAGTTTTATGACGATGAGGATGGTTGGGAGCAGGAGCAACTGGCGCGGGCTGATATCGAACTGCTGATGTGGCGCGTATTCGCTGGTGACACCTGTCGTGGCGTGCAGACTACTGACCATGCCAAAGGCCTGTTTAGGCGCTAGAGACTGTGATGACGATATTGCACCTTGATTGCAGTGCCCGCACAGAGGGCTCAGTCACACGCGCGTTGTCGCGTTATGCGGTTGACCGTTTGCGGGTGATGAACAACAGCACGGTAGTGCGTCGCGATCTGACTGACCCGAAGTTGCTGCACGTTGATGCGTGCGTTGCGGAAGCTATGTTCGTCGAAAACGATGACTTGAGTGAAAGACAACGTGCTGCGCTCAAGTTATCTGATGCGTTAACAGCCGAACTCTTAGAAGCGAATTGGGTCGTGGCGGGGATCCCTATGTATAACTTCAGTGTGCCGTCTACATTCAAGTCTTGGATTGATCATGTTGTACGTCCCCGCAAAACCTTTCAGCGCATCAGCGATGGACAACTCGAAGGCTTGTGCCATGGAAAAACTCTGTTCGCTTGCACCGCGGGGAATGGGCAGTTCCGTGGTAAGCCTATCGACCATTTGAGACCTTATCTTGAGAACGTATTCGGTTTTTTGGGCTTTGATGACATCGTGTTCTTTGATGCCGAGCGTATGGCTTGGGGACCTGAGGAAAAACAAAGCTCGATTAAGGCTGCACATGCTGAGATCGACGCTTATTTTGCTAGTTGAAGGAGACTGTCGTGGATCTCAAATCGGAAGCTCTGCCATTTTCAGACGAGCAACAACGCCTCTACGAAGCGGCGTGTGAAAACATTGATGTCGAACGACTCAAACGATTGACATTCGATCTGACTGATATCCACAGTCCGACGGGTGCGGAAGCCGAGGCGAGCCAGTTCCTGACCGCTTACATGAACGATGCGGGCTTCCGGGCGCACTTTCAGCCAGTCAGTGAACAGAGTGGCAACTGTGTAGGGCGGCTCGACGGTGACGGCAGCGGTCCTACCATTTTGCTATATGCGCCAATCGACACCCATCTCGACGCGGATCCTGAGTTCGACCTCCCGTGGGTGGGCCCCGTACTCCGCGATGACATGATTCCAAAAGCCCGGATAGACGGCGACACTGTACTGGGCCTCGGCGCTTCGAATCCAAAATCGATGGTCGCAACGTTGACTGAAGCCGCGAGATGTGTCGTCGAAGCTAACGTCCCTTTGAAGGGAAACATCGTAGTTGCGTCATGTGGTGGTGGAATGCCGTGGGTCGCTAACGCGCGCGCTAAAACAGGCATTAGTAGCGGCGTAATGCACATGCTCACGCGTGGAGTCTCGGCCGATTTTGGGGTCATCTTCAAACCGTGGGACCACGTCTATTTCGAACATCCCGGAATGATGTGGTTCAAGGTCACGACCTGGGGTTCCATGGGATACGCTGGGATTCCTCGCGGTGTACCTGAATTTCGAAGTTCGATCGTACCCGGTGCACGTGTCATTCTGGAATTGGAGGAATGGCTTTCGAGGTATCCTGAGGCGCACATGAGCACGCAAATTAAACCGGAAGGATGGGTCTCGGCCGTCCGCTCCGGCTGGCCGGAAAAGCCAGCATTTCCGTCAGCTGCCTGCGAAATATATCTCGACATACGTACCAACCCCGATCAAAGTATGGCCGAGGTAGAGGCAGAATTCGCCGGGGTCATGCGCGATATTGTTGCACGCCATGACGACGTTGAAGCCAACTGGGAAACGGTTGTTACGTGCAAGGGATCGCGGACATCTCCGGATCATTGGATCGTCCAAAGTGCGTTACGAGGCTGGGAATCTGTCCACGGTCAAGATTACCCGGGTGCGGAGATGCTAAGTGGTCAGACCGACGCTGCGACGATCTGCCAAATGGGCTTACCACTGGTTCGGATTGGTTATCCGTGGGTTGGGGATAAAGATATGCCAGCGGAATTCAGCGACGGTCTTGGTGGCATGGGTGTCGCTGTCATCCCCGATCTCATCGATCCAATGCGGCATTTGATTTATATCCTTATCGATTCGTTGACCCGGTCGCGCGAGGAAGTTGGGCTTGCTACGGTCTGAAGACTAGCGAAGCATCAACTCGATGCTTGGGAGGCAATTAATGAACGGCGTGACGGCACTTGGCTACATCGGCTGCAGGATTGCGGACAGTGTAGCTTGGGCGAAAATGCTTGATGAGATTTTTGCTCTCGAGTGCCGCGGAGACAGTACCGATGATGTTTTGATGTACCGCATGGATGAGCAGCATCATCGTTTGGCCCTGCATCGATCAAATGAGGATGCCCTTGCCTACTTGGGCTGGAAGGTTGAAACGAGGCAAGAACTCGATTACCTGGCGGACCATTTGGAAAAAAATGGTGTTGCCGTGGAATGGGGCGGCGCCGAATTGTGTGCCGCCCGTGCAGTAATGGAGCTCATTGCATTCGAAGGCCCTGATGGTGTCAGATTAGAAGCCTTCTTCGGCTCGGTGCAGGAATTCCAACCGTTCACGCCAACTCGCGGAATGGAGGGCTACCATACGGGTGAGTATGGGCTCGGACACGTATTACTGTCGAGTGCTGATCGCGAGGCCACGGCAGCGTGGTACCAGGAGATGCTAGGTTTTCGATTGAGCGACCACATTTTCTGGGAAGGTATTGAGGCAACCTTCCTCCACTGCAATCCACGCCATCATTCGCTGGCTGTGACCAATCTGGTCGGCGACATGCCTGCCGGTGAGTTAGGACATTTCATGTTGGAATCTACCTCGCTCGATGATGTCGGTCGTGCCTATGACATCGTCCGGGACAAAAACTACCCAATCGCGCTGACGCTCGGCCGCCACACCAACGACCACATGACGTCTTTTTATGTCTACAGTCCGTCGGGCTGGTGGATTGAATATGGTTATGGGGGGCGCTTCATTGACGACGCCGTGTGGCAGCCTAGTTTTTACAACTCACCGAAGATCTGGGGCCACGAGGTGCTGCCGCCACCGAACACGAAAGAAGTAGAGTAGTGCAGTGATTTGGCGTTAGCGTCAAGCCTCGTTACGCAGTCTCAAGTCGTTGTCCGTCACTGGTAACGTGCGGATGCGCGGTCCGCCTGCAGCATAGATCGCATCGACCAGGGCCGCGATTACAATGGGCGTTGCGCCTTCGCCGACGCCGAGCGGTTCGCCGTCAGAAGGTAAAATGTAGACGTCGATATTAGGCGCTTGTGCAATCTTGAGAATTGGGTAGTCATGAAAATTTGACTGCTGAACGCGGCCGTCTTTGAGTGTGATTTTCGCGAATAGGGCGTTGGACAATCCGAAAATCGCGCCACCCGAAATTTGTGCCTTGACCGCATCGGGATTCACCGCGAGACCGCAGTCCACGGCCGCATGAATCTGCGTTACATCAATGCTCCCGTCGCCGTCGAGTACTACGTCGATTGCGATACCAATACAGGAATTGATGTAGCCAGGCATATAACTCGCATCAAACACCGCGAAACCGCGACCATGCCCACGTTCACTAGGCTGAATGCGTCCTGCTTTGTCAGCGACAAAATCGAGGACCTGCTTGAAACGATCTACCCGTGCTGCCGCGTCGGCATAATCGGCGCGCGCCGTGTCGAGGCGGTTTTTATCTAGAAGTGAAAGCTGGTGCTCAAGTGACGACATTCCACGTGCAGCTGCGATTTCGCCCAGGAACCCATGATTCATCCAACACATCTGCGTGTTACCGACGCCGCGCATCCAGGCGAAAGCCGGCGGTGTCTCGACGGTCGAATAGTCGACTTGTGTAGCGCCAGTCGGGAAGCCGACTCGGCTCAGTCCGTAAGGCTGAAACACGGCGCGACCCTGCGCCACATGACTGTGCCAGCCGGCCAGGTCATTGTTTTTATCTAGTGCCGCGCGAAACTTCACCTTCAGCGGCGGTGGATAATAGCTGCGTTGAATGCTTTCCTCCCGCGACGCAATTAGCTTAATGGGCGTGCCTGGCATTTGTTTGGCCACCTGTACTGCTTGGCTGACATAGTCATTGTGCAGACGACGACCAAAGCCGCCACCCGCCATGGTCAGGTGAAATTTCGCGTCTTTGAGTGCAGCACCAGCAGCGTAAGCGGCGATGCGTAATGCCTCGTCCCCGTACTGCGACGGTCCCCAAGCTTCCACTGTCCAGCCGTCGACCAGTGCCGTGCAATTCATAGGTTCCATCGGCGCGTGTTCCATGAAAGGGTAGTTGTAAGTTGCTTCGATAACGCGTTCGGCCGTCTCGAAAGTATCAGCCACGTGTCCTTCTTCGAATACGGTTTCGCCGCCT
>CAXGUU010000054.1:0-13665 GCA_964012875.1 uncultured bacterium | reverse complement strand
TGGAATGTGATGATCATGCCGGTGACGGTGCCGAGCAGCCCCAGTAGCGGTGCCACGACGGCGATAATCTTCAGAAACATCAACAGTCGGTTGATCTTCGGTGTTTCTCGCAGTATCGCTTCCGACAATTTGAGTTCGAGGGTCTCAACATCTGCCGCGGGGTTGTCGTGGTAGACCTTGAGTACGCGGCCCAGCGGGTTGTCGCCGGGCTGGTCGAGTTTGCGCGCCTGCATGCGCACCCGGGTACTGGTCAGCGTTAACGTCATCAATCGCTCGATCGCAATCAACAGGGCCAGAACGCCAAGCCCGATAATGACGTAGCCAACAACCCCGCCCTGATCGATACGCTCGCGCAAACTGGGCGCCTGTACCAGCAGGGAAAGAATCTGTCCGCGTGATGGATCGAGTGCGAAGGCCGCCGTGCCATCGCTTGCAGATTCAAGTTGAGCCACGCGGTCCAGATATCGCTGTTGCGGCTGGCGTCCAAGTTCGAGCAGTCGCCCGGTCTCCGGAACGAACCGGAGGTACTTGCCATTCGCGACCACGTTGAAAGCGCCCACGCGGATTACATCCTGTTCGACTTCGCTGCCATCGGCGGTGACGACCGGCGCCTTGAAGCGAACGACCTTGCCGGACTCGGTCATTTCGCGTTGCAGCTCGAACCATAATTGTTCGATCTCCTCCAGCGATGCGAGCTTGCTGGTCTGTCCCATCTTCTGTGCCAGTTGAGTCAGGAACTCACTGCGCTCGGGGTACTGCACCTGCGTCAAGGAGGCTTCAAACTGTCCACGTGCGTCGCCTGCCGCCTGCTGCAGAACGCCGAACAGTTCTTTCAGCGAACCCAGGCGCTCCTTGAGCGCGGCATCAAGTTCAACAACGCGCAGGTCATTGGCCTCGAATTCAGCCTCGAGTTCTTTTGAGCGTGCCTCGCCCGCACTGCGCGCAGCCTGCGCTTGCCCCAGGAGGTTTTGCTGTTCGGCCTTGTTGGCCTTGAAGGCCGCCAGGCGTGCCGCGTTCTCCTTGGCATCCTTAGCGAGGCCTGTTTTGACAGTCTCAAGCAGGGAGTCGAGTGACAGGGTTTCCTGTGCGAGTACCGCGGTGCCTGCTATCAGCAGCAGTGTGGCGGAGAAGACCATGGCTATTCTCATTGGCCTTCTCCCGTAGCCGCATCGACCGGCAACACCAGTAGGTCAGGCGCGACCTGTTTCCGCGCGACGCGTAAACCTTTGGCGACGTCCTGTTTGTAGGTTTCAGGTGGCAGTGTTTCCCAGCGTCCGGCTTGAGCGTTCCAGGCGCCGGTCAACTCGCCGCCATCGGTCTGAAACAGTAAGGCAACCCGACCTACGCGCAAAAAGTTAACTTCCCGCGTGCCGCCCTCAAACGGCAGTGAACCTTTGTAGGCTTCGATCGTGCGACCGTATTCGTTTTCTATCTGGTAGGCCTCGAGTACCCGCCGGAATTTTTCGGCCGCGGTGACGTCTGAGCGCTCCATCATTGTGCGCAGCCGCGCGACGCGCTCGGCGCGCTCTTGCGGCAGGAACGGCACGTCCAGTTTGACGTACTCGTCGAGCGTCTCAATCATCCGCACCATCAACGGGATAATCTGGCGCTCGATCAAAGAAACCTTGCTAATCGAGTCTGTGAGGTCGGCGATTTCGGCCTGCTGATTGTCGACCTGCTTTTGCAGCAGGCCGTTATAAACATGGAGACCGTCTACGACCTTCATGACCTGTTTGTATTTGGCCTCGAGGTCGTCCGTGGAATCTCTCAAGCTATCGATCTGACGCTGTGCTGCGGCGCCCTCATCGGCGCGCTGTTCACCGACCTTGGTCACGGCGTTTATTGGTGTCTGGCTGAACACGGTCGCGCAGTACAGCGTCCCGAGGCAGAGGGCCAGGCTCGCGCCTGTGAGTCTGGTAGTCATATGTATAATCTCAAGGAAGGATTGTCGTGACGCCCCCGGGCGGCCACGCAATACTACTATGGACCTATCGCTGATGCCCGCCTGTACAGGCTCTCAACCACGACGACACCTGGCTGATGTCCGGTTTTCGTTTCCACATTAAGTTCAACTTCGCCGCGAGAATTACCGAGACGGACGCGCGCGCCATCGTGCACATTGAGCGTCGCCGCGTCCTCGGGATGTATCAGTGCCGTTGGTTTGCCCTCACGCCGGCGCGATGTCTTCGTTTCATTGAAGCTGGAGTTCAAAAAATGCCGGGCGGGCGCGGTAACCAATCAGAAGGGGTGTTCCGCGCTGACCGATTCAATTGCGGCCCAGTGGTCCGGCAGTTTCGGCATTGATCGTCGATCTCGTCCTGCGTTTCAAAGTCGCGATAAAGGTTCACTTCGGGCCCCTTGACGGGCCAGTAGAACCGGCTACCGTTTGTTTGGA
Source organism: uncultured bacterium (assembly GCA_964012875.1). Classification (GTDB taxonomy): domain Bacteria; phylum Pseudomonadota; class Gammaproteobacteria; genus CAXGUU01. The sequence goes on along the minus strand of CAXGUU010000054.1, from coordinate 11,270 downwards.
ATCAATAACCAAGGTACTGCCCTTCTCTTTTCTCAAGTAATGCCGCAACCGCCTCGAGGTGATCGGCACCACTTTTCGCGATCGCGATGTGTGAGGAAATCAGGTCAAGTGCGGTCGCCAGATCGGTGTGCATACCCTGGTTGACCGCACGCTTGATGTGCCGAATTGAAAACGGTGGTTGTGCGGCGATGCGTGCGGCGAATTGCTTTGCCTCATCCAGCAGCGCAGCGTCCGGGTAGACGTGGTTGACCAGGCCGATCTCCAACGCGGTTGCAGCGTCGACGAAATCCGCGGTCCATAACAATTCCAGTGCGCGCGCCTTGCCGACCAGGCGTGGCAGAAAATAGGCACCGCCACCGCCGGGCAAAAGCCCGAGCCTGGCGTAGCTTTCGGAGAAGCGCGCCGATTCCCCCGCGATTCTGATGTCGCAGGCCATGGCGTAATCCATCCCGGCACCGGTCGCTGCGCCGTTGATGGCCGCGATGATCGGTTTTTCAAAAGTGGCCAGACGCTTGGGAAAGGCCTGGATGTCGTTCCAGATATAGTGCTTGGTCACGTGGGGGCGGTTGTCAGCATCGGGTCCCATGGTCTTGATGTCACCGCCGGCGCAAAAGCCTTTGCCGGCTCCGGTGAGGACGACGGCGCCCACGTCGTCGTGTGCTTCACATGTATCAATGGCAGCTATGAGGGCCGATACCATCTCACCTGAAAGCGCATTGCGCTTCTGCGGATCGTTCAGGGTGATGACGGCGATACCGTCGGTCATATCTAGCAGGACGCGGTCAGACATGTCGGTTTCCTGTTCTTGGGGCTTGCAGAAGGCTATTGTAGGATAAGCAAAGTTCTGAATAGGCCTGGTGCACGCATTCCCTTGCCGAAGCCCGGCATGGCAAACTCTGGCGCACCGGATCGCTGAAAAGGACAAGGCCTCATGGACCAACAGAACAAGCCGCTCTACGAAGTCGTGTGGCCACGCTCGTCCCGGGCGATTGAGCCGCAACCACTGGCGCCGCGTCTGGACACCCTGGCCGGTAAGCGCATCGGCTTCCTGTGGGATTATCTCTTCCGTGGCGAGACGCTTTTTGCGGCCATTGAGCAGGCTCTAAACGAGGTCTATGACGACATCGAATGTGTTGGTTGGGAAACCTTCGGCAACACCCACGGCGGAGATGAAGCCGCGATTATCGGCGCGCTGCCCGAGCGCCTGGCAGCGAACCGGGTCGACGCCGTCATTTCCGGTGTCGGTTGCTGAGGAAGTTGCACGCCCGCCGTGATGCGGGCCGCAGTTACCGCAGAAGCTGCCGGTGTACCCTCGGTATCACTGGTCTGCGAGGGCTTTGTTCGCCAGGGCCGGGCGACCGGCAGCGGCGTCGGCTATGACGGTCTCGCGCTGGGTGTATTGCACGGGCATGTCGATGCGCAAAGCGCAGACGAGATGGTCAATCACCTGCGCAAACAAACCCTCCCGCAGATCATTCGGGGGCTGACCGAGGAAAATACGGCTGCTGAATCCGTGGCAGCCGAACCGGAGGCCGGCGCTGTTGTTGCCCGCAGCACCATCGACGACATCAACGCGCTGTTCGTGTCTCGCGGATGGACTGACGGTCTGCCGTTTGTACCACCGACAGTAGATCGGGTTGAAGCATTCCTAGGGTGCAGTGCCGCTGACGCCACCCGGGTCATGGGTGTCGCACGGCCATCCGGCCGCGAGGTCACATCCTGGTCGATTGCCGTCAATGCGATCATGGCCGGCTGCCGGCCCGAACACCTGCCGGTGTTGACCGCAATGGCCGAGATCCTTCTTGATGAGCACTATGGCGTTGAGCATTCAGGCAACACCACCGGCGCCGATGCACTGGTAATTGTTAATGGCCGCTCGGTTTCCAAGCTCGGATTCAATTGTGGTCCCGGCGCGTTGCGTGAGGGCGCGCAGGCCAATACCGCCGTCGGTCGCTGGCTGAGATTGTTCCTCCGCAACGTTTGCGGATTCACAGCTGAAGAGCATGACAAGGCAACGTTCGGCAACAGCACCCGCATTGTTCTGGCGGAAGATGAAGAAGTGCTGGCCGAGATCGGCTGGCCACCGCTGTGCGCTGAATTCGGGTTCGAATACGGTGATAGCGTTGCAACGATGGCGCGCATGAACAGTGGCATCATTGTTGGTGGCGCGTATGGATCGACGGCAGAAGCGCTGGTGCCCTACCTGGCCGACGGGCTGGTGCGGGTCAGCGGTTGGGATTTGTGCCATGTCTACGGCTTGGGCGTAGGGCGTTTTCGGCCCTTGTTGATCCTCTCGCCGCTGCTCGCCCGCACGATAGCGCGTTCGGGTTGGAGCAAACAGGATCTGAAAGCTGCCTTATACGAAAAGGCACGTTTGCCGGCGCGAAAGTTCGAGCAGTTCATTGGCGAATGGACCAACCTCACCGCGGGTCGCCGCACGCTTTACGAACTTGCGACCGACGGACTCGTGCCCCGTGCGTTTGGCGAATCAGACGATCCAGAGCGCCTCGTGCCGATCGTGACTGACGCCGATAAGTTCGTCATTGCCGTCAGTGGCGATCCGAACCGCAACAATGCTTATGTCATGAGCAACGACGGTGCCCATGGCGACTGGACCGCGAAGCGGTTTGAGTAGAAGCGGTCTCAAAGTTAATTGCGGTAGCGCAGCCGATTTTTTTCAGCGATGTCTTAAAAACCGGCGACCTGCCCTTCCTTGCGATGGTCAGAGCCGCCGATATAGCCCGCCTCGGTTTTGACAATCAGCTGCGCGCCGCCGAACGGTCGTTCGCTTTCGGCGTATTTGATTTCATGGCCGCGACCGGCGAGCTCGTCGGCAACGTTTTTCGGGAAACCGGGTTCCAGCAGTACTGAAAAATCATCCATGACCTGCCAGCGCGGGGCGTCGCTGGCGGCCTGGGGATTCTGGCCGTGGTCGACCATGCGTACGACCATTTGTACATGCCCTTGCGCCTGCATCGGGCCGCCCATGACGCCGAAGCTGGCGTAAGCGTCACCGTTCCGCGTCATGAACGCGGGAATAATGGTGTGGAAGGGGCGTTTGCCGGGCGCGACGACGTTCGCGTGGCCGGGTTCGAGCGAGAATCCGGCGCCGCGGTTCTGCATGGCAATGCCGGTGCCGGGAATGACAATGCCCGATCCGAAACCGTAGAAATTGGACTGAATAAACGACACCATCATGCCGCTCCGATCCGCTGCCGTCAGGTAAACGGTATCCGCGCTTGCCGGCAGGCTGGCCGGGGGCAACGGTGCGGCCCTGTTGCTTATGCCGGCGGCCGTCTTCGCGAGTGATGTTACGTCGAGCAGTTCGGGGGGCGTCAGGCGCATGGTGTCGACATCGGAAATATGATCGGCGGCTGCGCGCAGCGCGATCTTCGTCGCCTCAATCTGTAGGTGGACACTGTCGGCACTGTCCAACGGCGGTGACTCGAAATGCGCGAGAATGCCGAGCGCGATGAGCGCAGCGAGACCCTGTCCGTTGGGCGGGATCTCGTGCAGGGTCACGTCCCGGTAGCGCTGGCCAATGGGTTCAACCCAGTCACAGCGATGCGCATTCAAATCATCGAGTGAGAGCGCTGCGCCGCTGCTTGCGGCCGCGTCTGCAATCCGCTCGGCGAGCTGGCCGCGATAAAACGACTCACCGCGTGTACTCGCGATCTCTTCCAGTGTCGTGGCGGCATCGGGTAAATGCGCGCGCGCTCCGGCGCCGGGCGCTGGCAAAAAATGTGCGGCGAAATCCGGGTAGTCTTGATAGTGCGTGATCGGGTCGTGCTGCCAGTGCCAGGCCGTGCGTGTGCCAACAATGAATCCCTCGCGGGCATAACGCACGGCATGCTCAAACAGTGTTTCGAATGGCAATTTTCCGAAACGCTCCGACATCGCGACCCAGGCGCTGACTGCGCCCGGCACGGTGACCGCATCCCAGCCGAACAGCGGCATGTCGTCGTATGCGCTGAAGTAATCTTCGCTCCAGCCCTGCGGTGCCCGGCCCGAGGCGTTGAGCCCGTACAGTTTTGTGCCGTCGTGGACCAGCGCGAAGGCATCGGAACCAATGCCATTGCTGGTCGGTTCAACTACCGTCAGCGTGATCGCGGCGGCGAGTGCGGCGTCGGCCGCGTTACCGCCGCGACGCAGCGCATCGACGCCGGCCTGAGCGGCCAGGGGTTGTGAAGTCGCGACCAGGTTATCAGCGCCCACCGGCATACGCCGGGCGGGGTAGGGCAAATCAGGGTTCACGATGGCTATTAGGCTTCGGGCAGGGCTACGACCTTGGTGAACTCATCGACCACGGCCTGACCGTAAGTGCCCCGCAAGTGTTCGGTGATGGCGACCGGAACATCGACATCGTCGCGGGCATCGGGCGAACCGCTGATAACGGTCAGAAGAACGGCTTCCTCGGTGTCGCTGGCATTATTGAAGCCGCGGAATACTTCGGGTGGGCACGAAAACGTATCCCAGCGCCCGAGGGTGACATCTTTTTCTTCGCCCGGTTCGCCAACATGAAACGTAATCGAGCCATCGAGCACGATGAAGGTTTCATAGGTCGTCTTGTGCGCGTGCAGGCACGGACCTTGCCCGGCGGGCAGCACGGATATGTTCATGGTCAGCCCGTTGGCGCCGTAGATGGCGCCGGTGTCACCAAATGGGTTTTTGGTCTTTTCCATGATGACGGGCATGATCTTGCGCGCAAAAACGACATCCATCGCATCCTGCGACACGACGCCGCGATCGATGGGTGTCGTCATGGCCTGCAGATCAGAAAAACGACCGGTCCGGGCATCAATTTCTTGCTTGGTCATCGTACGTTTCATTGGAATATCAGCCCCATAGTTTTTTGCTTGCCAGAGCCGCACCATCGCTCAAGGCTTTCAATTTCGCCCATGCCACATCTTCGGCCACCATGACGTAACCGGCGAAGGTGGAGAATCCACAATCGGTGCTTGCAACCACCCGTTCCCGATCACCAATGACATCGACGAACTCAAGAATTCGCTTGGCGACTACACCGGGGTGCTCAAGGTAGTTATAAGTCACGTCGATGCAGCCCGGATACAGTACCCAGTCGTTAGGTGGCGGTTGCGTGCGAAACAATTCTATTTCGTGATTGTGGCGCGGGTTGGCACAGGCCAGCGAAAAACCTCCAACGTTTGCCTTGTAGAGGAAAGGCAGCAGCGGTTCGAGGTCGATGTCGTCGCAGTGTGGTCCCTCCCAGTTGCCCCAGCACAGATGCAGCCGGACTTTTTCACGTGGGATATTTTCCAGCGCCTTGTTCAGCGCCGCGATATGCAGATCCACGCGTTCCAGGAATTCAGACTCGCTGCGGTCGAGATACATGATCTGGCGTTCAAGCCCGAGATCGGGTGCGTCGAGCTGCAGATCGTGACCACGCGCGACGATCATTTCGTATTCGATTTTCATGGCCGCAGCGAGCGCGTCGACGTAGGCGGCGTCGTCTTTGTAGACCGGGTGATCCGCGGCGCGAAACAAGGTGGTCGAGAGAATGCCCGGGGTTGCGGCCGTCACAAAAGTACCGGCGAAGTCGGTGGACTCTTCGGCCAGAACCTCATCGAACAAATCGAGTTCCTCAGCCGCCTGCGCCGGATCGTACTCAAGCGCTCCGACACATTGCGGCATCTTCCAGGTCGTGGCCGACTCGGTGATGGTGTCGATACCGGCGCGGCGCGCCATGAATTCGGCATATTTCGGAAACTTGGCGAAATCAGTCACCGTACCGCGGTCGGAAAAACCCCCAAATCCCGACATGCGGTTCTTGGCATAGATGGAGAAGCCCAAACGCGGTATTTCCCCATCGCCGGCGATATCGACGCCGCAATCACGTTGCTGGCGCACGGCCTCGGCGATTTCGTTTTTGGCCTTTTCGCGAAACCGAACGCGATCGACGGCCTTGTCCTGTTCCATGTCATTCAACATGGCGAGCAGGGCATCTGAACGCGGCAGCGAACCGACGTGCGTTGTCAGTATGCGATCATTGCTAGTCTGCAAGGCTTGTTATCCTCTTCAATGATCAGATAACCATTAAATCGGAATCACGGTTGCGGGGAAACCCGGATCAATTGGTTTCGCCGCGTTCCGGCTGCTGAGCACGCGCCGGCGTTAGCGGAGTGATATCGTTGGAGGCCAATTTGAGAGTGTGAACATGCGAGTGGATTTAGGCGCCATCAATATTCACCGGCCGACAGATTATCAGTCGCAGGGCTATCCCTGGTCGGCGTGGGATTTGTTACGCGAGCAGGCGCCGGTTTATTGGTACGAGCGCGACGATGTCGAACCGTTCTGGGCGGTCACGCGCTACGACGACGTCATGACCGTTTCCGACCACCCCGACATCTTCATCAACGGTGGCCCGCGTCTGCGGCTCAAGCTCAAGGACGAGCCGGAGATTGGCCGTGCCGGCGTCGATTCCTTCGGCAGCGATCATAACTGGGACCCGGACGAGCCACCCGACATGGTGTTCATGGATAATCCGCGGCATCGACATGTCAGAAAGCTGAGCAGTTGGGCCTATACACAGGGGGCGATGCGCGCCATGCGGCCACGTTTCGAAGCGCTGGCCGAAACGTTCACTGACGAATACATGGCCGCCCTTGAGTCTCCCGCGGCACGCGAAGAGGGCCTTGATGTTGTCAATGGCCTGGCCTGCAAGCTCCCGCTCGTGGCGGTTGGTGAAATCATGGGCCTCGCGCCGGATGACTGGAAGCAAATCCTGGTGTGGTCGAAGGCTTCGATCGGGGAGATTGATGACGACAACCGTCGTCCCGGTGAGAGCGCAGGCGCTGCGGGTTACCGCAATCTCTACGAGTTTCGCAGTTACCTCGCGGAGCTCATCCGTGAGAGCCGCGCCAACGGCGCTGAACGTGGCGGCCTCATCGATTGCATGGTGCACCATAAGGTCCAGGGAAAAACCCTGACCGATCAGCAATTGAATGGCTACCTGCTTTTGCTGATCGCTGCCGGCAACGACACGACCCGTAACGCGCTGGCTGGTGGTATCGAGGCATTTATTCAACACCCCGAACAGCTCGCACGGTTGCGGGACGATTCGTCGTTACTGCCCCGGGCTGTCGAGGAAGTGCTGCGCTGGACTTCGCCGGTCGGCAGTTTTCTGCGAACCGCGGTCGAGGACTTCACCCTGGCCGGAACACGTATTCGTGCGGGCGATACGGTCGGGATGTTCTATCCGTCGGCCAATCGCGACGAGCGTGTGTTCAGCAATCCCTACAGCTTTGACATTGCGCGCTCACCAAACCCCCACCTGACTTTTGGCTTCGGCGCGCATTTCTGTCTGGGCACCAATCTCGCGCGCGCCGAACTCCTGGCGAGCCTGAAAGCGTTGCTGCCCCACCTCGATCGACTGGAGCTTTGTGGCCAGGCCACCCGCATCAAGCAGACTCATGTGCTGGGTTACTCGATTTTGCCGTTGCGATTGAAACAGAACTGAGGGGCAGCCCCTGTGCGAGCGGTAAGTGCGGCGCTCAGTACCTTTTTGCGACCAGCGAGATAGTTAGCCATGAATTTCGAGATGAACGACGCCGATAGTGCGTTACAGGCAAAATGCCGCGAACTCGCAGCTGAATTTCGGCAGCAATCTGAGGTTCACGACCGGGATGCAACCGCCCCCGAGGAGAACTATGCGCTACTGAAAGAAGCAGGTTTGTTCGGCCTGCTAATCCCCAAAACGTACGGTGGTCTCGGCGCCGGGCTCTTGGGTCACACGCTGGCGATGGAAGAGCTGGCGCAGGGGTGTGCGGCAACGGCGCTCAGTTTCAATATGCACTGCGTCGCGACCTACACCCTGACAGCGACTGACGCGTTTTCGCCTGACATTCGTTCGCGCGTTGGTGATCTTGTGTGCCAGCAGGGCAAGCTGATGGCGAATTTGATCTCCGAGGCCGGCACCACCAACTTGCTTTACGTGACGCGGGCGAGTTCTACGCAGGCGCGGAAAACAGAGGGTGGCTATCTGCTGAACGGAAAAAAAGCATTCGCCTCAATGTTCGGTTCCAGTGATCTCGCGCTGATTTGCGTGCATCCCGAACATGTCGCGAATCCGGAGTCGGTCATCATGGTGATCGTGCCAACCGAGGGACCTGGCGTGACCGTGGAGCGCGTGTGGGACACTCTCGGAATGCGGGCGACCTGCAGCGACAACGTTATTCTCAAGGATTGTTTCGTCCCCTTCGAGATGGCGTTCGATGAAGTTATCGTGCCCAGCATTGGCGAATTTCTAGCCACCCACGAATCGATGATCAATCTGCCGTATACCGCTGTTTATCTCGGCTTGGGGCTGGCAACACTGAATCAAATCAAACAGGTCGTGCAGAACCGCGAGCCCAAGGGTTTCAGCCAGTCGCTTGCCTATCATCCAGATATTCGCCGGCGCATCGGCGAAATGAGTGCACGCCTTGAGAGCGCGCGCTGGTTGCTGCGCCATGCCGCCTGGCTGGCCGATGCGGAAGGCCAGACCACGGAAGCTCAGGCAGCGTTCTTTCGCGCCAAATACATCGTCGGCGAAAGCGTGGCGCAGACCACCCGTTCATCTCTGGAAATGGGTGGCGCGCATGCCTTGTTCAAGGGCTCGCCGTTGGAGCGCTACTTTCGCGACGGCGCGACGGCGACCATGATGCAGCCCAGCAGTGATGTCTGTCTGGGCCAGATCAGCCTTTACGAACTGGGGCTTGATGCAAAAGATGTCGAGTCGCCTTTAAAACGAGGCGAGCTCTAGGATGATCCCCAACGCATGCCAGCGTTCACGGTGCCGGCGAATCCATCACACGCTACGCATTGGCGAGTGACCGGTACGAACAAGCCGCGCTGTGCATAACGGGCGGCGGACCGCGCGGCTAGAAACGGGCTTATATCACCGCCCTCAGCAGATTTCTTGCTGGGCAGGCAAGAAATCTGGCTTGATATTCGGTCCAGTATTCGCCAGATTGTAGCGGCCGTTCCATTCAAAGGAGGAGTTGAATGAGCACTCGAAACCGATTGGTCTGCGCCTGGTCTGCACTGGGTTTTGCAGTCATCGCGCTGGCCGGATACCTGTTGGCCGATTTCATTCCGCCGATTTCGCCCGATCTCGATGCGGTCGCAGTGGCTGAAATCTACCAGGAGAACACCCTCTCGATGCGGCTGGGCGTGCTGCTGATCATGTCCAGTGCCTGCTTCATTTGCTCGTTTGCCGCTGCACTTGCGAGCGTGATGCGGCACATCGAAGGTGGAACCGGACCGTACACCATGACCCAGCTCGGAGGCGGCTGTGTTTCAAGTCTGATTTTTGTCATTTGTGGTGTTTTTTTTACCGGCGCTGCCTTTCGACCTGATCAGGCTCCGGAGATGTTACGCATGTTGAACGACCTCGGCTGGATCACCATGCTCATGACCTTTGCACCATTCATCATCCAGAACATTTCGCTCGGCCTGTGCATTCTGAGTGATACGAGTGACACCCCGGTTTTTCCGCGTTGGGTCGGATACTACAACCTGTGGGTCGCGGTACTGTTCATGCCGGGCGGGCTGCTGACGTTTTTCAAAACCGGGCCCTTTGCCTGGGACGGACTGTTCGTTTGGTGGGTGCCATTTGCGGTCTTTTTTACCTGGTACGTGTTCATGCCGTTCATAACGACGGCCGCGATCAAGCGCCAGGCGCAAATCGAACAAAACGCGACGGCCTGACTGCTGCCGAATCCAACCATCTGATGTCATCAATGATAGAGCAGCCGGGCTCGGCGACACCTCGCCTGCCCGGGGAGGTGGGCGTATGGATGTTCATCATCGGCGACGTGATAATTTTCACGCTGTTGTTTTCGGTCTTTGTCTACGACCGCTCGCAGGAAGTCGCATTGTTCGCTGAGCAGCAACTGTCGCTGAACCAGACTTTCGGTGCGATCAACACTCTCGTGCTTTTAACCAGTTCATGGTTCGTTGCCATGGCCCTGCATGCGGCCAGGAACAATGAAAAGCGATTTGCGGGCCGCGGTTTCGCCTTCGCCGTGCTGTGTGGCTTTGCTTTTATCGGGGTTAAGTATTTCGAGTGGGGCGAGAAGATTCGAGCCGGTCTCACCATCGAGACCAACAACTTCTTCATGTATTACTACCTGATGACAGGCATTCATCTGCTGCACGTGATCATCGGTATTGGCGTGCTGTTTTTCCTGTGGCACACGGTCAGGTCGGGGGAATTGAACGAATCCGGATTGACGGTGCTCGAAAGTGGTGCCTGCTTCTGGCACCTGGTCGATATTCTGTGGATAGCGCTGTTCGCGCTGTTGTACCTGATGCGGTAAGCCATGGCATCGATATTGCGTTCAAGAATCTCAATCGTGTGGGCCGGCCTGATCCTCGCCACCGGTTTGTCATGGGAATTCGGGCACGGCATGGGTTTCGGAGATCAGTTTCACTATGCAACAGCGGCGATCTTGATCATCACCTTCATCAAGATTCGTTTCGTATTTCTTGACTTCATGGAACTTAGAACTGCGCCGCCGCCCCTGCGTATTGCCTTCGAGGTCTGGGCCGTGATCGCCTGTTTGACGCTGAGCGGTTTGTATTGGCAGGGCGTTTAGTCTGTCGATTCCAAGCAGGCTGCACGCGACGTGCACATCCGGTGTGGCGCGGATAAGGCAGTCGACCTGAAACTGGACAAAGGGGCTGCCGTCACCTGGTGTCGCATTCTGAAGGAGTAGTGCCCGTGACAACAGAAGAACAACAATTCGACCCTGCCGCACATCGCTTGTCAGAAAACCGTTGGTTTGAAGACTTCGCCCTCGGTGAGACATTTCCGCTGCCGTCGAGAACAATGACCGATGCTTTGTTCGCGGCCTTTCAGTTGGCCTCGGGCGACAACCATCCGATTCACTACGATGTTGAGTACTGCAAACGCCGTGGCTACCCGGGCCTGCTGGCGCATGGCATGCAGGTCTTTATTCAAACGGCCGCCGGTGCGGGCATGTTCCCGCACGTTGTCGATGACAGCCTGGTGGCGTTCACCGAAGCATCGTGTCGATTTCTGAAACCCGTTTTCACCGGTGACACGGTTTACCCCAGCCTTGAGGTGGCAGGGCTCAGGCCGCAGAACGCCACCGTCGTCTTAACCCTCCGCGCCACCGTACACAACCAGGATGGCGTGCTGGTCATGGAAGGCCAGCATCAATATGTCATCAGGAAACGTCCGGCTTAAAGTAACGAAAATCAATTGACGTGGCCGAACCGAAACGTTCGATGAGCGCCAACCACGG
>CAXGUU010000053.1:0-13728 GCA_964012875.1 uncultured bacterium | reverse complement strand
CGGCTCGCGATCCTTTAAAAAGAACTGGCAGCTGGTTGGCGATACGCTGGTCCGACCGCCCCGTGGTTTTGATCCGGAGCATGAACTGTTGGTCGATCTCAAACGCAAAGATTTCATCGCGTGTATGAATTTCGCCGATGGCGAAATCAATTCGCCGAAATTTCCCGCCTACACCATTCGACAGTTCAAGCAGGTCTCGGATTTGGTGGCGTACCTGTGTATGGCCGTTGAGGCCGACTATTAGCGCTTTGCCGATGGCCAGGCAGGCTAGGCGATTTGGTTTCGCGCAGCACGGCGCTACGGCACCAGGTCAAGTGACGGTTCGGTCAACATGACAAAAGCGACGGTTATGAATTCTCGCTGGTATGCCGACATCTTGGCAGCGCCCTGAAAGCGGCGCGTGGCTTCTTAGCGGCGCTATCAAGGATAGGGGCGACTGTCTGAGAACTGTTTACGCAAAGCGTCACTGTGTTGGGCGAATGTTGCGGTCTTAGGCTGGCTCGTGCGTGTCGGCTGCGGTGGCGTAGCCGTGGACACGCACGAGCGCGTGGTGTGCTCAGCGTCGCGCTTCGAGCACCATGTTGGTGGGCGTTTCGGTTGCACGGCGGACATTTAAGAATCCTGCTTCATTCAGGACCTCGGTGAGGCGTTTTTCGCCAGCTTGGGCGCCGAGGGCGAGCCCGACCTCCTGCGCCCGCGATGTAGGTACGCAAACCGTGGTAGAAAAGCCATAGAAGATTCCGGCAAGCAAGTGCATATTGTCGGCGAGATTGTCGCCGGCCATGGGTTCAACCATCATGAACGTGCCGTCCGGTTTTAGCGTCTCGCAGATATGTTTCGCGGCGCCCACAGGATCGCCCATGTCGTGCAATGCGTCGAAGATGCAGGCGAGGTCGTAATCGGCGCCGGGATATTCCTTGGCGGCGACGATCTCGAAGTGCGCGTTTTTAATGCCGGCTTCAGTGGCTTTTGCCCGTGCTTTTTCGATTGACGGTGCATGAAAGTCGAAGCCGTAAATTTCGCTGTTGGGAAAGGATTCCGCCAGTAGTAGTGTGGATGAGCCGAGACCACAGCCAATATCCGCAACCTTGGCACCTGACTCCAGCTTGGCGACAACACCATCGAGTGCTGGCAGCCAGTTTTCAACCAGGTTGGCGACGTAGCCGGGGCGGAAGAAACGATCCGTACCGCAGAAGCAGCAGCCGTGATGCTCAGACCACGGTCGTCCACGACCGGTTTTGAAAACGTCGACGGCCGTATCGTGGGTCGCATATTGGCCCACCACAGCCTGAAAGAAACCCTGCATGCAGGTCGGAGCGCCGTCATGCGCGAAGATAGCCGCCTGCTCCTCATTTAGGCTGAACGTGTCGTCTTCGCCGTGATAGTCGATGTAGCCAGCGGCAGCATTGGCCGATAGCCACTCGCGCAGGTAGCGCTCGTCGACGTTCGTTTCCTTGGCCAGGGTCGAGTGGGAACAACGCCCGACCCTTTCCAGTGTCTGATATACACCTGCCTGGTCGCCGATATAGGCCATGAGCAGACCGATCGCGCCGCCGACGTCGGTCATTACTTTACCTTGTAGTTGTTCAAACTTTGCTTGATCCATCTTGGTTCCCCCTAAGCCGTGCTAGTTGTGCCTGTGCTGACAAATCAGCGTTGAGCAGTCGTTGTTGGTTTGTATCCCGTGAGAATCTTTTAAGCAGCGTGCTGCTGGAACCTAAGGTCGTCGCAACGCCAATATCGGCATCAACCCGCATGGCTCTGAATCGGGCATGGACCGACTTCTTCAGCTCGCGATCAATCCCGATCAATGGAGGCCATCAGCAATTCGGGATACCTGGAACCGGCAATGTTCGCGGGCGCGAACAGGGTGTCAAGTTTTGCGACTTCGTCGCCCGTGAGCGTCAGTTCTGCCGCGCCAACATCTTCATCCAAGAACGCTTCATGCTTGGTGCCGGGTATAGGCGCGATGTTTGTGCCCTTGGCCAGCAGCCAGGCGAGTGCGATCGCCGCGGCTGACGTCTCTTTTGCGGCTGCGAACGTTGCCAGCTGATCGACCAGCTTCAAATTGCTCTCGAAATTTTCGCCCTGAAAGCGCGGCATCGTCGCCCGTAAATCCTTGTCACCGAGCACGCTCATATCGCGCAATTTCCCCGTCAATATGGCTCTCCCGAGCGGGCTGAATGGTACGAATCCAATACCGAGCTCCTGGCAGGTTGGTAACACGTGGCTTTCGGGATCCCGTGTCCATAATGAATATTCCGACTGCACTGCGGTAATGGGGTGCACGGCGTGTGCGCGCCGCAAGGTCTTCGACGAAATTTCTGACAGCCCCAGGTGCCGTACTTTACCTACGGTGACCAGATCGGCCATTGCCCCGACGCTATCCTCGATGGGCACGTCGGGATCACGCCGATGCAGGTAGTAAAGATCGATCACATCGGTATTCAACCGTTTCAGGCTTTCTTCACATCGGGTCGCAATCTGTTCGGGTCGGCCGTTAACGCTACGCGAGCCATCAGCGTGTTTGACGATGCCAAACTTGGTCGCCAGTACGAACTCGCTGCGGCGCGGCGAAAGGACCCTGCCGATTAATTCTTCGTTGTGGCCGAATCCGTAGGCGTTGGCGGTGTCGAGAAACGTGATGCCGTGGTCCAGCGCTTTAAACAATGTGCGTTCTGACTCGGCCGGATCAGCTTTGCCGTAGGACTGTGACATGCTCATGCATCCGAGACCAATTACGGAGACCTCAAGCGTCCCTAATCGTGTTTTCCTCATCACATCCTGCTCCCCACCAGGGCAACTAAATATAACATCCTCATTCCGGTACCAGTCGACTGGTCAGGTCAGGCTGAGCGCGCTCGTTAGAGGACAGGATTGATGTCTGAGTGACTAACGCCACTCAGCATAAAAGCCGTGACATTTTTTTGTGATCGTTTTCGTTTCACCGCTCGCGTTCCAAATCACCTCAGAGGACGTTGGCGACCCGGCGCCCAGCAACATTAACAGTCCCATGCGCTCGACGACGAGTGGTTCCTTACCGTCGCCGTCAAAGCGGTAAGTTCTGAAGCGTTCGGTTTCGAGCGCCAATTCGAGGACATCGCTCTTGATTGCTGCGGTATGCGGTTTCGATGCCGGTCGCAGGCTTTCAGCCCCGATCAGATGGAAGGGTCGCTCGCCGATATTGGTGACCTGATGTACCAGGGGCGATTGACGGTGCGGGCGCGAGACGGCCCCACCGCAGGGAATGTCAGTGATAACAACATTGCCGTCGTCGATGTGTTCCTGGCCGGTTGCGGCGCCAAAAGAGACATATACGGTGTCTTCAGTATGCTTATGCCACAGCGTTTCCTGTCCGGGGGCAAGCATGACCCGATAGGCATAGACATGGTCGTTGCTGAACAGCGCCTCGTGGTCCGGCTCGTCGTATACCGCGACACTGTTCGCGGCGCTCTTGCCGTCATTCATGATTCGCCTCTCTCTTTTACCTGGGACGCGCCGCGTGAACTGTCAGGGTAGCTCGCCGCCGGGGTTCGTGATGCGTCCGGTGTAGGCCGCAAGCCAGTCGCCAAATTTTTCCTCGGCGTCATCCCATTCCGCGATGTTCTCCTGGGTTCGATACATCGTGAACGGACGAATATGTTCGTGATGAAAGTTGACCAGTTCATCGGGGCGAAACTGGTCGGCCTGGTAGCTGTTGAAATGCACGACCTGCTCCAGCGGGCGACGGAAGCGCCTCTCAATTTCCTTGACCGGGTAGCCGATGGGGACGGTCCCGCAAGCAGTCAGAAATGGCGGGTAGCCGAGGACCTCAGAAAGCTCGCGGTTGGTTGTGTTTTCTCCGCCACCGGACAGCCACGCCGATGTCAGGCCGCAGGCAGTGACAGCAAGCTGGATATTCTGAATGGCTGCGCCGAGTGAGGAGTAGAAGATATTGTCGTTGTTGGCTGCATACTCGGCTTCGCTTTCCGGCGTGGTTCCGTGTGGAAAGCTCAGCGCCCAGCGCGGGTCGCCCAGTACGATGACGATCGCAACGGTATTGTTCAGATAGCGCTTGTACACCGCCGGGAAGCCCTTTGCGAATTCCTTCAATCGCTCGGCTTGCCGCAAAAAGACTTCGATGACGCGATCGCGCATATCCGGATCGTCAATCACAAGAAAATCCCAGGGTTGTACGTTTGCTCCGCTTGGCGCCCAGCGCCCGGCATTGGCGATCTTCAGGAGCGTTTCCCGACTGACAGCTTTGCCAGGCTCGAATTTACGCACGCTGCGGCGTCTTTCAACAACGTCAATCAAGGCGTCATAGCAGTCGTTGCTCATGGTCTGTCTCCGTTGTGGTTTTGCGCGATCACAGCGAGATACCAGGGCCGCGGGGCAGACGGTCCAGCAGGGTTTTAAAGTACATATGCCCGCCACGGGAAATGAATTCGGCGGGATGCGCCAGGCACCACGTATCCATCCAGTCGAATACGTCGCCGGCGGAACTGATCGACAACGCATCGATACGCAAGGCGCTCGACATGCCGGTGAGATAGCCAACCAACCACATTTGAGGCGGGTCGGTCCGCTCTTTCAGTGCACGTCGTCGCGTCCATTCCTCGCAAGACCAATCCGCGATCGTCGTGATTTCGGTCTGCGCGCCGGCATTTGCGACGGCGATCGCCGTCGGCGCCGGCATAAAACTGGTCAGTATCAGCAGGGCGAGGGTTTTAACCATGGCTGCATTCTCCGCAAAGGCGAGCACGGAAGTCGGATGTGTTCTGGCGCTATTCTACGTAAGTGGCCTGTCAGCGTGATATTGTCCGGGCATGTCGAAGGTGGTCCCACAAGAGCAACCGGAGCGGACCCGGCGATCGCATCGTCGTCTCTGGTACAGCTTTTTCAGCTGGGCGCTAACTCTGTTTTGTTTCTACCTGGTGTTCGGCAAGATTCAGATCGCCGCGGCACGCGAGGAGCTCTCTGGCGTTGACTATCTGATCCGTTTTTTCGGCGATGCCAATTGGCTCGCCTGGCTCGCCCTCATGGTGCCGTACTCGGTTTTCTTCTTCTTGATTGACTCACATGCAACCTGGCGCGTGGTTCGCTGGTTCAATGCGCCGGATTTTAAATTCGCCCGCATGTTGCCGATTCGCGCCAGCGCGTACATCCTTTCGTTGGTGAACGAGCAGGTCGGCAAAGGCGCGATGACGCTTTACCTGTGGCGCCGCTACCAGGTGCCCGGATGGCAGGCTCTGTCGAGCATGATTCTCCTCGGCATGATGGAGATTTATCAGCTTCTGCTGTTTTCGGCCGTCGGCACTTTGATTTACTTCGACCTCGTCCAGGCTGCATCGAGCGCCTTGCCGCTGGATCGCATTTTGCCGGCCGTGTTTATCGTCGCCGCGCTCTATCTACCGGTACACGTGGCTTATTTTCGCGGACACATACTGAGCGGTCTGCGCGTACGCGAAGCGCAGATCTTGCGTGCCTTTCGTGAGGCACGGCCGCTACATTACGTCCTGATTATCGCATTCAAGGCGCCCAACTTGCTCGGCGCGGTGCTCGTTTACACGGTGGCGTTGAAACTTTTCAACGTTGAAGTCGGATTTGGGCAGATGTTGGCGTTTTTGCCTGTCATTTTTATGGCCGCGGCTTTGCCCCTGCCGTTTCACGCCGGCGCCTTGTTGCTGTGGACAGTGTTGTTTCCAGATTATCCCGAAGTCGGTGCGTTCAGTCTCGTGATGCATACGTTTTTCGTGTTGTTTAATGCGATTATCGGCGTGTTGTTTCTGCCGCTGGCGAATCGTCAATTGTTTGACGATGATCACGGTAACGCCGACCCTAGAAACGTCTGATTCTCCGGACTGTCAATGTGATGCGAGTCAGGATGGAAACGACGGTCGTGACGGCAAGCGTCCAGGCCAGCAGGTTCACCGACACTTCGACTATCAGTAGATCGAGCAGACGTAGATTTATCCACGCGGCGACACAAACGACGTAATAGCCGATGCCGTTGAAACGGCCCAATCGGGAGGGGAGCGAACTGGGTTGTCTGAGCCAGAGTGCATCGAGCAGGTATTGCACGAACGCGATGGCGATCAGGGGTGCAAGCAGCAGCGGCAACGCATTCGCTAACGCCAGCCACAGACTGAAACCGGTCACGAACGATGCGTCGCTACCATGATCGATGAGTGTGCCGACGGCGGATGAGTGTCCGCGTTGGCGGGCGATCGGTCCGTCGACCAGGTCGCTGACAATAGCCAGCGTCAGGCACGCGGCTGCAAGCGCCGTGAAACCGTTATGATCGGCCAGGATGACTACCGGCAGCAGCACAATCCGCGAGAGGCTCAGTGAATTGGGCAGATTCAGCATCATCAGAGTGTACGACGTCCTCGTCCTGCTGACATGAGCGTGCGTCGGCGAATCGTCATCACTGGTGCTAACGGTCAGCTGGGTCGGCTATTGCTCCCTGTAGTCAGCGGCACCCACGAGCTCGCAGCAATCGTGCGCAGCGCTGGCGCGTTGGCGCGATTAGCAAAACGCGTTGGCCCTGAAATTGCCGCAATGGTTCATTGTTGTGATCCCTGGAACGCTGACTCGATACGTTCGACTGTGGAGCGATGTGACACCATCGTTCATTTGGTTGGTACGATTCGCGAAACATCAAAAAATCGGTTCCGTCATGCGCACGAAGCTGCGGCCGAAGTGGTAAGCAGGCTCGCCACCGACACCGGCTGTCGTCATCTCATCTACATTTCGATCCTCGGGGCTGACCACCCCGGCGATCTCGAAATACTCCAGCGTCGGTTGGCGGTTGAACAGTATCTCCGTGATGCGATCGAATGCGTCACCACGATTCGTGTTCCGATGGTGCTCGGGGCAGGTGATCGAGCGAGTCGTGCCCTGGCGCGGTCGGCCTCGCGACGGGGCAGCGTGCTTTTTGGTGGCGACAGCCTTGAGCAACCGATCTATGCACGGGACCTGATCGCTGCAATCACCAACGCGATCGAACGCGGCGCGGGTGAACACGGGACCTTCAACCTCGCCGGCCCTACGGTGTTGACTCGACGTGAACTGGTTCAACGAGTGGCATCAGTTCTTAACACCTCGCCGATACTGCTGTCCGCGCCGTTCGCGCCCGCACTCGCGTTTGCCAGGTTCGGCGAGCGCTTCAAAAATCCCGCGCCCCTGCAAAGTGAAATGCTCAGGCTACTTGACCACAACGACAACATCGACCCGATGCCGGCAGCGCGCGCTCTTGGCATAAATCTGACCTCGCTCGACGATTTTCTGCCGCGGTGCATCAGGCAATGAGACTCCGTCAGGAAGTAACGGTATAGCGCAACATCACACGTGAGCCATCGGACAAACCGTCGCGAAAACGTGGTCCCCATGAGCCCCACTCGGCGGCATATTTCTTGCCGAAGACCGGTAATAGCTGCAGGTGTTTTTCGCGGTCGGATTCGATTTGACCCTCTATATTGAGGTATGGCGCCGAACGATAACGGCCGCTTGCTGATTTCCACATGCCGAATTCCCCGATCCAGATCTTGGCGCGCGTAAATCCCTTGCGGATCGCTTCGGCGCGCCACGCATCAGCCTGGGTCACGACGTAGATCTGTTTCTCGTGATGGATAAACCAGACCTCGCCTTTACAAGCGCTTTCGTGGCCGCCTGAGACAACAGGGCTGAGGTATATCAGTTGCGATTTATCGAGTGCAGTAACCGCAGGTGACTCTCCTGCGATAACGACGTGCGGTATAACGCTGGCGCTGACGGCGAACGCCAGGGTGGATCTCAAAATCTGTCTGCGATTCATGCTCATGTTGCTTTACTCCCTGGATTTGTTTGTCCAACCGGGTACGGCATCGTATGGCTCCGGTCGGGGGCAATGCTACTGTCGGCACTGCATGGATGCATGCCGCGATGATACCGAGGATCAGGCTGCTCCCGTTATCGCCAGTTATTTTGAGACTGCTGCCACGCCGTGGGTGCCAAATTCGATGCATACTGCAGGCTTGTTCTCGGATACACTCGCCCGCTGCGTAGCACTGACTGCCCACCGATTTTATGGCCCTACTATTGATACGTCACGGCGAAACAGACCTGAATGCCCGTCGGGTGTTACAGCACCCTGAGACGCCACTCGGTGCGTCCGGGCTCGAGCAGGCGGCCCACCTCGGGCGCAGCCTCGCATCGAGACAGGTTGAACTGGTGCTCACCAGCGACTACGCGCGAGCGCACATGACCGCTGATAGCGTGGCGCAATCGACCGGCGCGCCGTTGATGAAGAACGAAAATCTGCGTGAGCGGAATTTCGGTGCCATCCGCGGCAGGTCATACGACGAGCTGGACGAATTCGATCTGTTCAGTCACGACTACGTACCACCCGAGGGCGAATCCTGGCCCGAGTTCAATCAGCGCGTCGACCGGGCCTGGCAAGATGTCGTCGACCAAGCACAGTCGCTCGCTGGTGATCTCGTCGTCGTGACGCACGGGCTGGTCCTGCGCTCACTGGTTGAGCGGGTGCTGGAAGTCTCCCACCTTGGATTGAGTGACGATTTTGTTGTTGCTAACACGGCCGTCACCACGGTCGAACACTGTGAGCCATGGAAGGTGATCGAATTCTCCAGTGTCGCGCACCTTCCCGGCGCGGCGACAAATCGGGCGCCGGTTTAGCGCTGCTGGCAATTGTTCCGTGGCCCGGTCGGCCCTTTAACCTGTTGGAACTGCGGCGACGCCAACGGGCAGCCCCGCATGCGGCCAGGAAGTGCGATAAATGCTGCCCGCGCGATCGGAGCCGGCGCCGTCAGACCCCGAGACGATAAAAAGCGCCTTCAGATCAGCATCACCGAAACAGACACTCGTACACATCGGCAAATCGATTTCGATGAAACCAGCTTCCGTGGCGTCCGGCGCATAGACGGCGACGCCGTGGCCGCCGGCAGCGAGCGCAACCAGGACCTGGCCCGTTTCGTCGACCACAAGCCCGTCCGGGACGCCGCGTTCTGTCTTGCAGAATGTTTGTTTGGGGCCGACGGTGCCATCGTCGTTTACGGCGTACTTGAAAACGGTTTCCTGGCGGGAGTCTGAGTGATACAAGGTTTTGCCATCGGGCGAAAAGCCGAGACCGTTGGTCAGGCGCACGTCGTCGGCGATGGCGTGGGCGCTGCCATCGAGCTCGATAAGGAAAAGCTGTCCGGCTGTGGGCGGCAAGCCGTCGTCGAAGACCGGGCTCGAGCCCAGCGAGCCTGCGTAGATGCGGCCACGACTGTCGGCAACCAAGTCATTGAATCCGACGCAGTTTTTTTCAGGGTTATTGTCGAGTACGGTCACGCTGTCGCCGCCCGCGAACGACTTGAAGGCGATATTGCGTCCACTGACGATCATGCCGCCATCGCGATGTAGGCACATCCCGCCTATACCCCGGCGATGTTCGAATATCGTGCTGATATCGCCGTCTTTTTTCAAACAGAAAACACCACCGTGCACGACATCGCTGAACAGCAATCCGCGATCGTCATCCCACACTGGGCCTTCGATCAGACCGTAGCCCGTACAGAGGCGTTCTGCTTGCATCAGTGTCCCTCAGAATCCGCTATTGGTCGGCGTAGATGGATTGGTGAAACCGGTTCATACCGCGAATCCAGCGGTCGTAATCATCGGTCTTGCGGCGCATGTATTCGGCCACCTGGGGATGCGGCAGAATGAGGAAGGTCTCATCTCGTAAACCCGCCATCACCGCGTCAGCAAGTTGCTCCGGCTCAATCATGCCGTCGGCCGCAGCGGCGGCGACGCCGGCGTTGTCCATAGCGTCGCCGGTTGTCATCGCAGTTCGCACGGCCTGCGGGCACAAAAGCGAAACGCG
This sequence comes from uncultured bacterium, assembly GCA_964012875.1. Lineage (GTDB taxonomy): Bacteria > Pseudomonadota > Gammaproteobacteria > CAXGUU01. The sequence continues at coordinate 3,881 of CAXGUU010000053.1, read as the reverse complement.
AATGCCCTGGTGGGCGTAGGTCAGGGCAAGCCACTCACCAAAACCAACCGCGGCATGCTTGGTGACGCCGTAGGCCGCACCACCGATCTGGTTCAGAAGTCCCGCGGCCGAACAGGTATTCATCAGGTAGCCATGGCCGCGCTCAACCATGCGCGGTACCGCGTGCCGAGCTGCGAAGACATGGGCCATGACGTTCACTTCCCAGATCTGCTGCCACTGTTCGTTGGGTGCGGCCAGATCCTCCGCCGTCGCTATGCCGGCATTCGAGCAGAACAGGTCAATTGGCCCGATATCGCGCTCGGTTGTTTCGACCAGCGCGGCGATATCGCTTTCCTGCCCAACGTCGGCTCGCATCGCTGAGCCGCCAATGGACCGGGCCACTTCATCGGCGGCCGTTTCGTCCAGATCGGCGACGACCACGTGGGCGGCGCCTTCAGCGTGAAAACGTTCAGCGAGTGCCCGGCCGATGCCGTGCGCGCCCCCGGTAATAACGATTGTTCGATCGCGGATGTCCATTAAATGTAGTTAACCCCGGATGTTCTGACCGAAATCGCGTACGTCCAGCATCGTCGCACTGACGTTCCCGGCTTTCAGCACGGCGTCGTCGGTGTCTTCAGTCGTGTCGACATCCGCCTTTGACAAACCGAAATGATACTGGTCGCCGCGCTTGATAAAGCAATTGCCATAGTAGGTGTGGCCAAGTCGGGTACGTACGATCTCGGGTTCATGATCGTGATCACTGAAAGGGAAGTTCACGTTCCACGTCGTCGGCTGATCAAGGTGCGTATCGATGAAGGTATGCCAGACCTTCGGTACGAGGGTCGCGATTTGGCGTTCGAGATAGGCCGTCGTTTCCGGCCGGAATTCACGATGTTTGTCCCAATAATAGAAATCGTCCGGTACCAGTTCCTGGGACAGGGCGAGGCCCGGGATACCGGCGATATTACCCTCGAGGCAGGCGCCAACGGTGCCCGATGCGAAAACGAACCCGAGGCCCACATTTTTGCCGATATTGATGCCCGATACGACGATGTCGGGCGGGGCGTCCATCAGTTGATGAATCGCGAGGTTGGCGCAATCGGCTGGTGTGCCCGTGACCGACCAGGCCGGCAGATCGTGGATACGAATATCCTCGACATAGAGCGCACCTTGTCGCGTCATTGACTTGCCTTTCCAGCTTTGCTCCGTCGCCGGCACGGAGACATAAACATCGCCGAGTTCGCGCAGGGCATCGATCGCCAAATGGAACAGTGGCGAATCGTGGCTGTCGTCGTTGGTGACTAGGATTCGAAGTTTTGAATTAAAAATAGTGTTTGCCCCGGTCGCTTACAGCGCCGTCCAGTTGTCAAATGTTGCTGCCTGTCCATGCACCACGCCATTATCGTCGATAACATTCCAGACGACCGCATGGTCAATTGTGAATCGATTGCCGGTCGACGAAATACGCGCCCCAGTGTAGTCGTCGACAAAGCTTTTCTCACGTACCTGTTTCATGAATTTTTCGCGCGCGGCCTGCTCCAGGGGTTCGGCCGAATGTCGCGACTCCAGGCGAACAAATTCATGCCATGTCAGTTCAAACAGCGACTGCGCGGCTGCATTGGCATAGTTGAATAGCGGGTCGTCTTCCAGACCATGTGATACCAGCACAAACGGCGCGTCGTAGAGCAGACGTGGCAGTGCCTCATCGCTCGTGCTGTGTCCCAGCAGCGGTCGGCCGAGGAGGGACTGAAAACTGTGCGCCAGGCGCATCGCATGCGCTCGACACCAGCCGTTGTCCGCCCCGGGTTTGACCGGCCGCGTATCGTCGTTGTGAGGGCTCACAGGCCGCGATCAATGGCGCGCTGCAGAGACAGTGAGATTGTTTCCGCTGACTGTGCGCCGGAGAAAAGCATGCGGCCATTGAACAGAAATGCGGGCACACCATGAATACCCTGTTCCTTAACAGCCCCCTCGTAGGCTTCAATTTCGACATCGCGGCTACTGTTCTGCAGGGTATCGGTCGCGGTCTGCTGATCGAGGCCTGCCTCCAGCGCCAGTTTTTCAAGTGTCTCATGGTTGCCGACGTCTTTGCCGTCGACGAAATAGGCTTTGAATAGAGCGTCGACTAGGGCATCCTGCCGGCCACATTCGCCGGCAGCTTCGATTAACCGATGCGCCGCGCGGGTATTGGGTGTTCTCTTGATGGCGGCGACATCCATGGGCAAGCCGTCCGCCTCGGCATTCGCCGCTACGTTGGCATACAGTTGATCGGCGTACTCCAGCGAACCGAACTTGGCTTTGCAGTAATCCCTGCGGTCCATGCCTTCAGCCGGCAGAGTCGGGTTAAGCTCGTAGGGACGCCAGCGGATGTCGAACTTGTGCTCGGACTTGAGCAGGGCCAGGCCCCGTTCCAGACGGTGCTTGCCGATATAGCACCATGGGCACACCACGTCTGAGACAATTTCCAGTTGAATTGGACTTGAGGACGGCATGTCAGGGCTCTGAATCTGCAACCTCCCACATTGTGACGGCGCGATTTCGTCAGCGTCAACGTCGTCGATGTTTGCCGTTACCGTGGTGGCGGGACATCGCGAATGGTTCGCGCGGCCCGATCCAGCCACACGAAACGAACCTGTGGCAGCGTCAGGTCAGCGTCAATTTCGAGTTCATGGAACAGGGCCTGCGCGCCGCTTGGTTGACTTTCGGTCAGAACGAGGCCGGAAAATCCGCGATAGTAGGCGAAGCCCGTGTGTTTATAGGTGATTGTCTCGCCGCCGCTGGAATGCAGGGTCCCACGCACTGAACCGACCGGAACGGCGCGTTCGAAAGCCTTCGCGTCGGCGACGTCGCTTCGGGTCAACGCGGTGGTGTCACGCACGAACAGTACGAGTCGGGTTCCCGATGAGCGGTTGATCAAGGGTTTGCGTAAGCTAATCGCCTGACTACCCGGCTGAACGTCAGTCGGGGCAACAGGCGCGCTCTGGTCTGCCATTTGCAGCGGGCCGACGGTGGTAACAAAGGCAAAAATCAGTTCGATCATGTCCGGGCTCCTGCACGACCGAATCAAAAATAGGCTGAATGGTGTCGATCAGGGGTCGCCACAGTTATGTCCGGTTGAGGTGCAGACTGGTTCAGCGGGCCCGATTTGCCCATAAGTGATTGAGATCGGACGCGTATCGGACATTTTTGTTCGGCCGTTAGTCATCAGGGTCAGGCGCTAACGTTGCTTTCGATTTGTCCCGTGGCGGCGTCATTCAGTGAAAACTCAAAGCAACGTGCTGTCCTGACATGGCATCGTTTCGCGGTACCCGGATGGTCGCAGCGGCCTGCGCGAAGGCGGACGCGCGTGAAACGACGCGCGCCGCCCGTGCTGAAGATACGATCGCCTGACGTTTAGCTGAAATGCGGCATGATCTCGGTCGCGACCTGCTCGACTACTTCCCGCGTTGGCCGAATCGGCTGAATGGCAACCTGGTCGACCCCGGCGTCGCGCATGGCCTCAATCATGCCCAATACTTCGTCCTTGGTACCGGTCAGCGTCGTTGCCTGAATGATTTTTTTGGTCATCAGTGCTTCGTGCTCATCTTTCAGAAACTGCAGGTAACCCGTGTAGAGTTTCAGGTGCCGGGTCTCGACCGGTTCGTCGGGTTCGCGATAGACGCCGACAAAATCCATCAGTTCGTCGCGCAGATCCTCCGGCATGACACTGGGGTCTTTGTGGCATGAAAGGGCGAAAATATTGCTGCTGGAGGCCACCATCGGGCCCACCGCTTCACGGACCTCCCGCGTTTCAATCTGCTCCCCGGAATCAGTGAGATAAAACGCCGTCATCGACAAGACGTAGATATCGTCCGGGTTTCGACCTACTTCTTCGGCGCCCCGGCGCATGTTGTCGACCATCC
>CAXGUU010000052.1:0-13815 GCA_964012875.1 uncultured bacterium | reverse complement strand
TCGCGACCCCAACCTTGGCAAGGTTGTGCTCTACCAACTGAGCTATTCCCGCATTCGTATCTACCCGGCTCGCCGCGCCTGAACCGATCGTCAGGCACTCAGCGTATCGGGTGCGCCATTTTAGCTTTGAGCCCCTCCCTGTCAAGGACAAAAATCTCAAAAATGTCTCTCGTACCAGAGGCTTAGTCGTCTCCGAGCTCGGGCCACGCGAGGCGCAGGTACTCCACCATCGACCATAAGGTAATTGCCGCAGCCGCGTATAGAAGCCCGATACCGGCGAGGTCGAGCCACGCCGCGAACTGCGCGTCAGATGCCAGTAACAACAGGATCAGGGCGATCATCTGCAGCGTCGTTTTGATTTTCCCCAGCCAGGAAACGGCCACCTTGCCCCGAGCTCCAAGTTCGGCCATCCACTCACGCAGGGCGGAAACCGTGATTTCGCGCCCCAGGATGATGGCCACCGGCAGGGCCATCCATATCTCCGGCCGGTCCTGCAACAAGACCACCAGCACAACCGCGACCATCAATTTGTCGGCGACCGGGTCCAGAAATGCGCCGAGCTTCGAACTCTGGTTCAGTCGACGAGCCAGAAACCCATCGAGCCAGTCAGTGACTGCGGCCGCCGTGAACACCATCGCGGCGATCAATGCCGCGTTTGCCACTGGCAGATAGAAACAGACGACAAACACCGGAATCAAGACGATTCGCAGTACCGTCAGAATATTGGGTATGGTCCACATATCGGGGCGTTTAAGACGATCTCAGTATTAGTCGTGCATCACATCATAAATTCTCTGGGCCAGTTCCCGGCTGATCCCGGGGATTCGGCTCAGATCGTCAACGCCGGCCCTGCTAACCCCCTGCAGACCACCGAAATGTTGCATGAGGCGTTGCCGTCGCTTGGCGCCGATGCCGTCGATCTGCTCCAGCGGTGAGCGCTTGCGGTTATTTGCGCGCGAACGCCTGTGCGCTTCGATCGCAAATCGATGCGCTTCGTCACGCACATGTTGCAACAGCAGCAAGGCCGGTGAGTTCGGTGGTAATCGATACTCGCGCTGCCCGTCGCTCAGAATCAAGGTTTCAAGCCCCGGTTTTCGGGTAGTTCCCTTGGCGATCCCGATGATCATGACGCCTTCTATCTGCAATTCATGCATGACCTTGAGTGCCTGCGTGGTCTGCCCTTTACCGCCATCGATCAACACGATATCAGGCATCGCGCTCTCCTCACGCTTGAGTCGACTGTAACGCCGTTGCAACGCTTCAAACATCGCCGCGTAATCATCACCGGCGACAGCGTCCTTGATATTGAACTTCCGATACTCATTCTTGCGCGGTCCGTTCTGGTCGAAAACCACACAGGACGCGACGGTGGATTCACCCCCGAGGTGGCTGATGTCGAAACATTCGATTCGCTCAACACTGGTATCCCGCCCGAGGGCGCTGGTCAGGTTCGACATGCGTTCAATTTGATCAGCATTCGCAGATAGTCGCTGGTCAATCGCAAGAGTCGCGTTGTCTGCGGCCATCTTTGCCCATTTCGCGCGTTCACCGCGCACGTTGGTCCTGACACCGACCTTGCGACCGATGCGCTGGCTGAGCGCGTCGGAAAACCAGTCAACATCGCTGATCATCTCGTTAATGATGATATCCCCGGGAATTTCGCGGTCACGGTGTCCCGACAGGTAAAACTGTGGCAAAAACGCATCCAGAATTTCTGCTGCGGTGCAGCCTTGCGTATGAGCGGGGAAAAACGCCTTGTTGCCGAGCATGCGGCCGTGCCGCACAAAAAAGATCTGAACGCAGCCGACGCCGCTGCGCTCGACCGCTGCAATCACATCGAAATCGCCCGCTTCACCGGTGATGTTCTGCTCTGACTGCACCCGCTTGAGGCTAGCGATCTGGTCACGAATGCGTCCTGCGCGTTCGAATTCAAGCGCGCTCGAAGCCTGTTCCATTTGCCCGACGAGATAATTCACGACTTCCGCGTCGCGACCTTCCAGAAACATGAGGGCATGCCGCACATCGTCTTCGTATTCGTTGGGTTCAATCAGTCCGACGCAAGGTGCCGTACAACGATTGATCTGATATTGCAGACAGGGTCTGGAGCGATTGCGAAAAAAACTGTCTTCACACTGCCGAATCAAGAACATCTTTTGCAACAGGTTCAGCGTCTGACGCACAGCACCCGCGTTCGGGAACGGTCCGAAGTAGCGGCCTTTGCCAATTCTCGCGCCGCGGTGAAACCTGAGCCGTGGAAAGTCCTGGTCAAGCTCGGCATAGATGTAGGGATAGCTTTTGTCGTCTCGCAGCACCACGTTGTAGCGCGGCTTTAAATCCTTGATCAGATTGCTCTCAAGGATCAGTGCTTCGTTTTCGTTCGCGGTTGTGGTCACTTCAAAGCCCTTGACGACGGCGACCATCGCAATCACCTTCGGTGAATGTCCAATATTGCGGTTGAAGTAGGAACTGACCCGCTTGCGCAGATTGCGAGCCTTGCCCACGTAGATCACATGACCACGCTCATCGATCATGCGATAGCAGCCCGGCAGGGTCGGCAGATCGCGGCAGGTCTGACGCAACATCTCCAGGCGATGGGTGGTCGTCACGACCGCCGCTCCAGCTGTGAACGAGCCTGGGCAAATACATCACGGAACATGGATTCTGTCAGCCGGCGGGTCTGAGTGTTGTAGCGACTGCAGTGATAAGAATCGATGAGCGTGAGATTCTGATCGCGCAGTTTATGTGCCGTTCCATGGACGAATTTGTAGCCGCCGAGCTTCAGTCCGAGACAGCGCAACACCGCATCGTGAGCGATTCGGCCGAGGGCCACCAACACCCCCCCTGCCGGCACCTGTGTGAGTTCGGCCGCGAGGTAGTCGGCGCACTGTCTGACCTCTACCGCTATCGGTTTGTTGGCCGGCGGCAAACACTTGACGGCGTTCGTAATGCGGCAGTCAAGCAAGCGCAAACCGTCATCCGCGCTGACCGATTCCGCGTGACTGGAGAATCCGAATGCGTGCAGCGTCTGATATAGAAGGATACCGGCATGATCGCCCGTAAACGGACGCCCTGTTGCGTTGGCACCGTGCATGCCGGGTGCCAGACCCACTACGAGGAGACGGGCGGCGGGATCACCAAAAGGCGCAACCGGTCGCCCGTGATACGCCGGGTGTTTGTTGCGAACCTGCTCCAGAAATTCACTCAGCCGCACACAACGGGTGCAATTGATATCGAATGCCCTGCTCCGACCGTCCGCGCTCATCGATCGACATGATACGTCCTTCTTGCGCGAATTACGCGATTGATGAGGCCTCCGTCCGCGGCCTCAGGCGTGACTGAGAGGTTCAATGTCAACGATGCCATACTCCCGCGCGATGGTAGCGATCCGCACATCACCTTTGGCCTCAAGCTTCGACAACAGGTGGCGACGGTGGTGCGCGACGGTCTTGACACTCAGATTCAATCGCGAGCCGATGGAATCGGTCGAAAGTCCGCTGGCGATGTGCTGCAGGACCTGAACTTCGCGCGCCTACAACATATCGACACCGCCTAGGTTAACACGCCGTGAATCGACAGCAGCAATGTGCTGAGCAACATCTTTGCTGATATAACAATTGCCTGCGTGCACCTCGCGTATGGCGCCCACCAGCTCGTCACTGTCGGCGTTCTTGCCGACTTAACCAGCGCCACCGGACCTTAGAAAACGACTCGGAAGTGGCCTGCTGACATACATCGAGAGGCGGATGATACGAACGTTTTCATCCGCGGCAATCAGGCGTCGCGTTGCCTCTATCCCGTCCATCCCCGGCATCCATCAATAAGACATCGTAGTCGTGTTCACGGACCTCTTTGCGCGCGCCTTCTCCACTGTTGGCCTCCCTCGCAACTTCCAAACCCTCAATCCCGTTCAGGCGTGCAGCGATGCACCGCCTCACCGGCCGCTGTTCATCGGCCAACGAAATTCGAATCATCGCTGGAAATTCACATGGTAGCGATCAAATATCAAATGGAATGCCGCGGTGAAGAGTGCTGGCTGAACAGTCATCCAACCCTCGAGTACTGGCAGGGCGCACCACCGGCCATCCTGAATCTCTTCATGGTTCAGCTGCAGCGCCTGGTCGGTCGTGGTGCGATAAAGCCGGACAAATTCCTGATCGGTTGCGGCGCAAGCGTGGATGTAACCGACGCGCTCTATAGGTACATCGCGCAGACCGAGCTCTTCGTTAAGCTCGCGTCTGGCACACTCGTCGTAGTCTTCTCCGAAATCGACGTGGCCCGCGGCTGCGGTGTCCCACAGGCCGGGCGAGTTGTCCTTGCTTGTCGCACGCTGTTGCACGAAGATTTCGCCGCGGCCGTTCAGCACAATAATGTGCACGGCGCGATGAAGTAGTCCACCCGCATGCACTTCGCGGCGCGTCGCGCGCCCGGTCACCTCATCGTTATTGTCGACGATGGCGAGCAGCTCTTCATCTGTCGTCGGTCTATCAGATGAGGCGTCCCGATCAGGCGGCATCAGCCTGCTCGTCGGTTCCGCCCGCTCGCGGCCACAACGCTGCCGAATCGAAATCATCGACGTCGATCGCACGCAGCATTCGCCCTGTCTCGATGCGCCGATTGAGCTCGGCTCTCGTCTTTTCCGCACGCTCGGCGCCCGCCCCGGTTAACCGTAGCTAGTCGAAATACTGTCCAGGGGCGATTTTTGTATGCCGTGATTGGGGATCGGATAGCGCAAACCGTTACGGTCCAGAGACATCAGCCCTTCTACCAATCGAGGCAGGTAGCTCGGGGGCAACGCTATCAACAGTTCGTCATCCTGTACGCCGCCGAACTTTCGTTCGGCGTAGCATGGTAGTGACAACGACGGCTCCCCTGTCGCCAGCGCGCGCCCCCACGAATCGGCGCAGGCGCTTTCGCCGACCGCGGTAAAGGTGTATTTCTTGTAGCCGGTATATTGCAGTCCGTTGATCAGTGTCACCATCTGCCCCGGCGTCGCATAGATAAGGCAGATATCGGGGTTGTCGAGTCGACCGGATGTCAGGGGCGAGACTGCAAGCGCCTGGTAGTCGCCATAAGAAGCACAGGTCATGGCAGACTGATGGGCAGCACTGTCTTCCAGCGTTCCGTACCAGACGCCGTTCATGCGCGCGCCGCTCAACCAATCTTCGTCGCGCGGATGGAGTCCAACCACAGCGCCGCATTGATCCCCCATCAGATTCTCCATCGTGACGCCAATGGTCCAGCCAATCCAGCGACACTGTCCGACGATTTGATCGGTGGCGAACTTCTCACTCGGATCAGGTCGACGGATCCGGGGTACCACCTCCATTTCGGCCAGCGTGCGGAATCGTTTCATGCCGATGGGCATGGCCTTTAGCCGCAAATACCGATACAGCCCTTCCACCAGCGCGCTGAAATCATAGTCCGCTTCATCGTCCCAGCAATTTGCTGCTGCCATCGACCTTGTCCTCCCGACGTAGAGTGCGATCACTTTTCGAGTTATCGTTGAATGGTTATACAACCACAGGAGCGCAGCCATGGGAACTGTCGAGTGTGCCGTCAACGGCGGTATTGCCACGATCACTTTTACCAATCCGCCCAAGGGCTTTTTCACATCATCCATGGTCGAGCAGACGCGAGAAATCGTTGCTAATTGTGAAAACGATGAAAACGTCCGGGTCATAATCTTCACCGGCGGCCTGCCGGATGTCTTCATCCGTCACTTCTCAGTCGAAGAAATTATCGAGATGACCGCCGCCCTCAAGGCACGCCGGGCCAGTGGTCAACCTGATCCACGATTTGCGCGCACACCACTGAGAATGCTGTGGGAGGAAGTCGATAATGCACGCAAGCCCACCATTGCCGCGATCAACGGATTCTGCGGCGGTGGTGGTTGCGAACTGGCACTCGCCTGCGATATTCGCCTGGCCGGCTCAGGGGAATACACCATCGGTCAAATGGAAATCCTGGTCGGCATCCTTCCCGGCGCGGGCGGCACCACCCGACTCGCACGTCTCGTCGGCACTGGCAAGGCGCTTGAATGGGTGTTGCGCGGTCGCACGTTCTATCCGCAGGAAGCCGCCGCCGAGGGGCTGGTTCATCATTACATAGACGGCGACGTGGTCGCTGCGGCAAACCAGATTGCGAGTGAATTTCTCGACAAACCCGCGGCAGCCTTAACAGCCATCAAGCAAGTGCTGCGCTCGAGCTGGGGCAAAACCACCGCCGACGGCATTGATGAAGAAGGCGATTTGTTTGGCAACCTGATCGCGACCGACGCAAGGGCGCTGGAGATGATGGAAGAATACGTTGCAGGCGGGCACCAGCTGAAGAAATTCTGATCCCTGAGCGCCGGCGTCAAAGTATCATCAGGTTGAAGTCGTTGTGTTGCGCCGCGCCGGCGCTGCAATCACCATGCAGCGTCCCGATGCCAGCCACAAAGCGGGTAGCATCGGGACCCGGATGCTGCTCGCTAAACCGTTTCACACGTCTGCTCCCGAACTGATCGGCGCTTTCGTTCGGCGCTTCGGTGACGCCCGAGATGGTCCGTTGCACGCACATACCACTTGGCCAACAGCGCATTTGGCACCCAGCAGGCCCACGTCATGATCGGATACCAGGCTTCGCGAGTGAAACAATCGGACGGCGGCAGAAAGCGCACGGTTACTACCGCGAGCGAAATGGCGTAGCTGCGAATCATCCAGCGGCGATGTTGCACGAAGTGCCTCGCCACTGCCGCGCCGTAAGCCCGCCAGGTGTAGTAGAACCAGACGCACGCAAGCGTCATGAACCCAAGCCGGGCCACGTAACCGGCAGCGTTCACGCTGGCCAGCGCGAATCCGACGACTGCGCTGACCAACACGCCGGCCACGTATATCTGCCCCAAGCGTCGATGCAGCGTGGGATAGCCCTGCCGTAAACCTGCATGAAAGAGCCAGGGCCCGAGGGCGAGACACGGCACCGCGGTACAGATATGCAGCAACAACAACCAATTTTTAGCCGCCGGTAAAAGAGGTAGGAGTGCCGGTTCGGCAAATGATGCCAACGCAGTCACCTCGACGGGACACCCCGCAGCATCAAATTCCGGCTGCAGCAGCGGCCTGTTCGCGCAGCTGGCTGTCCTTGCTGGCTCTTCGATTGAAGCCGCTGCCGGGCCTCTGATCGTCATCAATGGCTTCCTGACAGGGCAGGCAGAAACGCATGCCCGGCAACGCCCGACGTCGCGTTTCGGGAATCGCTTCGCCGCAGCCCTCACAGGTTTCTCGGGCGACTCCGGCGTTCAACCGTTCGTGCGCTGCGGCAACGGCGTCGGCTACCGTCTGGTCGATCTGATCCAGCACACCGCCATCTTTACTCCAGCCACCCGCCATATCATCGATGTCCGCCGATGCCAATGTGCTTAGGCTACTTTACAACCCGTGTTTCGTCCTGCCACGAGCGCTGCTGGTGACCTTGAGTTATCTTTACCGCCACTGCTGCAACACGGTGTCATAGCGATGGCTCGGCTGGCCGGAAAAATTGCGATCATTGTCGGCGCCGGACAAACGCCGGGCGCGACCATCGGAAACGGGCGAGCGACGGCGCTGCGCTTCGCGGAAGAAGGTGCAACTGTGCTCCTGGTCGATCGGGACCTTGCCTCGGTCAACGAGACGCTGGCGCAAATCGTGGCCGCCGGCGGTAACGCCAGTGTGCTGGAGGCCGACGTCACCGATGCCGAAAGTTGTCACAACATCCCCGCGGCCTGCGTTGAGCGCTATGGCCGTGTCGATATCCTGCATAACAATGTCGGCATCGGCACCGGCGATCGCGGCGCGACCTCGGTGACGGACGAAGTCTGGGATCATGTTTTCGACGTCAACCTGAAATCGATCATGAGGATCTGCCGCGCTACGCTGCCACTCATGCGCAGTCAGCGTAGCGGTGCCATCATCAATATTTCGTCGATCGCAGCAGTCTGCGGCATCGGCTTGGTCAGCTACAAGGCGTCCAAAGCCGCCTTGAATGCCTATACCCACAGCCTTGCAACGGGGGGCGCGACCCATGGCATTCGCGCGAACGTCATTATGCCGGGGCTCATGGAGACGCCAATGGCCATTGAAGGCTATGTAAAAGCCGGACGGGAACGCGAATCACTGATTGCCGAACGGAATGCCAGCGTGCCGCTCGGTGGTCAGATGGGCACGGCCTGGGATGTCGCGAACGCCGCGCTGTTCCTCGCCTCGGACGAAGCGCGTTTCATCACCGGCGTCTGTTTACCGGTTGACGGTGGTCAATCGGCACGCATCGGATAGGAGTGGATGGATATGGCATACCTTTGGCCAGGCGACGACCAGCTTGAAAACCTGCAATCACTGCCCCGGGACCGCCCCGTCACCATGCTCAATCTGCTGAAGTTTAGGGACCAGGCAGACTACAGTGGCCACCCCTCCGAACCCCCCTGCACGGGTCGCGAAGCGTATCGACGCTACGCCGAAAAAGCGGTGGATCTGGTCGAAAAGCATGGCGGCCGCATCGTATTTTCCGGTGCCACGGGCGCTAGCGTGATTGGCCCCGACGACGAAAACTGGGACGACGCGCTGCTGGTGGAATATCCCGACCCCGGCGCGTTCTTCGAGATGGCGACCTCCGCTGAATACCGGGCCTTCGCTTATCATCGGGCCGCGGCCCTGCTCGATTCCCGTCTGATCCCGTGCGACACGAGCAGGCAGTCTTACCTCGATGCGCATTGAGCCGTCCTTTCGAACCTCGCTGATTACAGTTTTAACTCTGGGCGTGACAGCGCTCGCCGCGCGCGACGTCGAACCCGAGGTAAGTGTTGCGGGCTGGCGCATCGACCCGGGATACACACCTCAGCAATTTGCATATCCCCTGGACCGTATCGGCGAAAGAATTGATTTGCGTCTGGCCGAACCAGGGCACGAGCGAATTGTGATGGCGCTCGAATTTGCGCGCGAAAAGCTATTGGAAACGAAGCTCATGGTGGCGGCTAATGAGGCGGGATTCGCTTGGGTCTCTGCCGGGCTGCACAGCGACTACCTCAAGCGTGCGGGCAAAGCACTTGAGGACGTTGCCCCTGCCGAACAGGGCCGCCGACGCCTGCAGCTCGCGGACGAATTACTTGAACAGATTCAGGTTGCCGCGCACGACTATGCCGATCAGTATCTCGATGTCCGCGAGTTCGCATTGAAGGCGCTGGTTCAGGATACGCTCAAGCGTTTCAACCAGCATTACGCCAACTTGAGCGAGTCCGATCGTAACAAGCTCTCCGTAAAACGAGAGCGTGTGCGACAGTTGATTCTCACAATGCATAATCTCGACGGCCTGCGTGAAGGCCCGCGCGCGCCATCGTCCGAGTAGGATCTTATCGCCGGGAGCAAGAGCGAAAAGCAACATGACCGATAGTAACCAGGCCGAAACCAAGGCGTTTTCGTACGCCGCGCTGGAATCACTACTTGAACAACGTTACGACACCACTGTGGCCGAAAACGAACGCAGTTTCTACGACCTGTGGCACGCGAACGGTCTGCATCGGCACCACCCAGTCGAGGCGGCCGTGATTGGCGGGATGCTAGCCGACCGGCCGGCGTGGATTTTCGCCGCGGGCTACCAGGCGACGTTGAAGAGCGCCTTCCCGGCTCTGCCGGAACAAGGCTGGGCGGCGTTTGCCGCGACCGAAGATGTGAATGATCCCGATGCTCATCCGGGTACCACGCTTGAGGAAACGCGTGACGGCTATATGCTCAACGGGTACAAGTCGTGGGTCGGCCATTCGCGGCTCGTCGACCACATGGTCATCACCGTGAACGACCCCGGCGGTGACAAGTACCAGGCGCGCGGTATGGTGCTGCCCGCCGCTCGCGCCGGCGTGACCTTGTCGCATCGCGATAGGCCAAAATTCCTTGCAGCTATGAGTCAGGGTTTCGCCAAGTTTAATGACACGCCCATAGCGCTCAACGAGATATTCCCATTTGAACCCATCCGGCAATTTGGACGCAGCGAAGCCAAGTTCGTGATGCTCGCGAGCACAGCCTTCCTGGCAGCGCATGCACGCGACTATCCGGAATTACGCGACCGATTTGTTCAATGCGCCGCCGCCATCGTCGGTCTGATCGCTGAAAAGCAAACCTCGAGGCAGGTCTATGGTTCGATCGACCGCCGCTATCAGGCTGCGGTCGATGACTTTGAACAAACGGTCGATACGTCCGCCATCGCTGATTACAGTGCCGACTCGAGCTTGTTCCGCATGTACAGCGCCCGAATACAGCGACGTGTCGGGTACGCGCAAGCGAATGCTGGCCAGGCGGAAACCTGAAGCCGGGCATGTCTCCGACTGACGTTACGGCGGTCGCCACTGTCGAAAAGACCACACGTGTCCTTCGGACCATCTCCGCGGGAAAGACATGCACACGTTTTATTATTTTGAAATTACGCGAAACGCGCCCGCCGGTGTCAGCCCGGGCGCAAACGACCGCCACTTTTGTGGCAGCCGTTTCCCCGCTCGATCTCCGCGGCCCCATCCATTGCAGCACCCGTCTGCAACCGATGAGGACCCTCGCAGGGTCTAGACCCCGATCGAATAAACCGCGGTATTTGCCTGCCGCGTCGTCCCCATGATATTCGCGGGATCGATGCAGTTGCCGACCAGGTAGACCTCATCTGCGCAGCCCTGCCACTTGTTCAGACGATCGAGACTGACCTTGAATCCGCTTGCGATGACTACACACTGGCCGGGTATCAATTCTTCCTGGCCCGCTGTGGTCTCCACGATCACACCCTCATCGGTGACCTCGCGATACTTCACGCTGTCCCTGATTTCCACACCCATCTTGTCCAACAACTGAAACAGCGAATTGCGGGTAAAAAACCCGACTGTGCCACCGATGTGATCACGATCGTAACGCGTCACTATCGTGGCTTTCTTGCCGCTGCTGGCAATGTGCTGCGCGATATCGCAGCCCATGAATCCGCCCCCGATCACGATGCTGTCCTCAGGCTCGCGCGCGTGAGAAAGCAGGTCCATGGCCGTGATCACGTTGGGGTGATCGAGCCCCTTGAGTCCTTTCGGCAGATTCGACTCGTCGCCATGTCCCGAGGCCACCACCAGCGCATCGGTACCGAGTGACTTGATCAGTTCCGGCGTGGCTTCGGTTCCGGTCCTGACGTCGATCGGCAAGCGCTCCATCTCGCGGACATACCATTTGAAGAGCTTTTCGAGATCGTGCTTGGTTTCTATTTCGCAGGCCGGAATGAGCAATCCACCCAATTCATCGGCCTTCTCAATCAGCGTCACTTCGTGACCGCGCATATGCGCGGTTCGCGCCGCTTCCATGCCGGCGGCGCCACCGCCGATCACCGCAACCTTCTTTGACTCGCGCGCACGTACTTCCTTGTAAGTTGACGCCCGACCACCAAGGAAATTTACGCGACAGCGCATCGGTGTACCGGGCAGGATTGTATCCAGACAGTCGTTGCAGCGTATACACGGCCTGATTTCGTCGGCTTTACCGGCCGCTGCTTTATTGGCCCAGTTCGGATCGGCAGTAATTGCCCTGCACAAGGCAACCATGTCAGCCTTGCCTTCGACGATGATCTGCTCTGCCTGAGCCGGCTCGTTGATTGCGCCGACCGCGATCACTGGAATATCGACTACAGCTTTAACCGCTTCCGAGAGGTGCACGAGATTGCCGTATGGGAAATGCGTGGGTGCGACCGTATGCTCCCACACTTCACCCGTGCCAGCGGAGACGTCCAGCGCATCGACCCCCTCTTCTTCAAGCCACTTGGCAAGTTGCAGGGATTCTTCCAGCGTCACACCGTCTTCCACATAATCTTCCGCACTGAAGCGATAGATCAACGGGTAGTTCGGACCGACTTTTTTACGCGTCCGGCGTACGATTTCCAGCGCAAAGCGAGCCCGGTTTTCCAGTGAACCGCCCCATTTGTCGGTCCGATGATTGGCCTCGCGCGAGAGGAATTCCGCGGGCAGGTAGCCGTGGGCGCCGTGAAAATGAATACAGTCGAAGCCGGCACGCATCGCGCGATCGACAGCGTCTGCGAACGAATCGAGAATATGCTCGATTTCATCCTCATCCAACGCGCGCGGCTCAACCAGGAAGTAACCGTCCTTGCGCGGCGATGGCGCCACCGGCGTTTTCTCCTGCACCAGGCACTGCCGGCCGGCGTGAATTAATTGTATGCCGGCTTTCGCACCGTGCATCTTGATTGTTTCAGCCAGGTGGTAAAGACCTGGCAGCGCGTAGTCAGAATCCAGCGTCGGTTCGCCGTATTGCAGGCGCGAATTGACGTCGACCGATGCCGCCTCGACGATGCACAGCCCAACGCCGCCCGCAGCTTCAACTGCGTAGTGGTCCAACAGCAGCTGGGTCACAGTGCCATCCTTGGGTGATGCGAACAGGGTTGTGTTCGGCGCTCTGATGACGCGGTTCTTCAGGTGCATGCGGCCGATTCGAGTCGGTTCAAACAGCTTGTCGTACATTAATTCCTCCCTTAGCGAAGCGGCAATGCTCTGATATTCACCGGCCCAATGCAATCCGCCCCGCGGCGCCGCTTGGCGTCAGCGCACCAGGCCGATTAACATGAGGCCCACGCTTGCGCCGTGCATATGCAGCCCGGCTCAGACAAATTTATAGGGGAATTCCATGCAGTACGTTCTGGGTGTCGATATTGGCGGCACCTTTACCGACTTTTCGCTGATCGACGAGACCGGCAATATTACCTTGTGGAAAGAAGCATCGACGCCACGCGATCCGTCTGACGGCGTCAAACGTGGCATCCATGCCCTGGCTGAACAGACCGGCGCCTCGCTCAGTGACTTCTTGAACCAACTCGATCTCTTTGTGCATGGCCAAACCATTGCCACGAACACTGTCATTCAGCGCAACGGACCCAAGTCCGCGCTCTTGTGCACCGAAGGCTTTCGCGACGTCATTCACTTTCGCGATGGATTTAAACCCGATCGCTACAACATCCAGCTGCAACCGCCAGAAGATTTTGTACCGCGCTACCTGCGCCTGCCGGTGACCGAACGGGTGAACTATGCTGGCGAAGTTACCAAGGCGCTGGATGAGACCAGCGTCAAGGCGGCTATCGAGACGCTCAAGAACGAGAACGTGGAGTCGGTCGCGGTCGCATTTCTTTGGTCGATCATGAATAGCGCCCACGAACAGCGCGTTAAGGACATGATCAACGAAGCGCTGCCCGACATACCGGTAGTTTTGAGTTCGGACGTCCTGCCGATGATTCGGGAATGGGAACGCACCACCTGTACCATCCTCAGTGCTTACGTGCTGCCTGGCATTGGCCGTTACATGCAGGAACTCGAAGAGTTTCTCCACGACAATGGATTCAAGCATCCGCTGCTGATCATGCAACTGAACGGTGGTACTTCCACGGTACAAAAAGTGCTCGCCAAACCGATCAACTCGCTCGCTTCAGGCCCGGCCGCGGCACCGGTAGCAGGCCTGTACTGCGCCCAGCGCATGGGTACCGACAACGTCATCACCATCGACATGGGCGGCACCAGCTTCGATGTTTCAATGGTCAGCAACGGCTCGCCGGAACTGACACGAGAACTGCGCGTGCACGAAATGCCGGTCGGCGTGGCCGCCGTTGATGTGCACTCCATTGGCGCAGGTGGCGGCAGTATTGCCTGGATTGATAAAGGCGGCGCGCTCCAGGTCGGACCACAAAGCGCTGGCGCCGAGCCTGGTCCAGCGTGTTACGAACAGGGCGGCACGGAACCGACCTGCACCGATGCCAATGTTGTATTGGGCTATATCAATCCAGATTACTTTCTTG
>CAXGUU010000051.1:0-13974 GCA_964012875.1 uncultured bacterium | reverse complement strand
ATCTACAGCGCCGGCCTCAGCGGCAGTGAGCCTGCGTACACCGCGCTCGCGGCAGAATGCCTCAAAGGCGTCGGGCGGCAGGGTCATGTCGAGGTATAGGGTAGGGTCGCCAATCGAAAACTGAAACTCAACGAAGCCCCGGTTGTTACGGTCCGTGATCCGGACATAGGCCTGCATCGGACCCTCATCCGATGCGCATCTAGCCAGTTTCGTAACCTTACCCATGTGTTCCCCTGTGCTTTCTAATTAAAGCTGCGCGATCGCCTGCTATGACGCTTTTCGCGCAGAGAATTGATAATAAGCGCAATACCCGCGCGCATCTCACGCGGCCGACAATATCGCGACGCGTAGAACTCGCATTTTAATAGAATGTGTGCCGAATCGTGTTGCTCGAACTATCGATGGAGCCTGCTTTTGAACGGCGACCACATTTTTTCATACTCGCAGGCAGGTCATCGTCGGATGACTTGCGGAAGGGACTGAGCCGCCAAGAAGCCATCCTCGGCGCACATGAAGGCGATGTTCGGCAACTGTTTCGTCTCCGGTTAGGTGCGTTACCTCGACGACCGTGATGAGGCGTTGGCGTGGTTGTCAGAGTAGATTTTTCTGAACGTCTGACTTTCAAATCCCGTGCGCCGGCGGAATCATCGCCGGCGGCCCTTCCGGCATTTCAAACAGGGCCTCCCGACCTTCGCCCGATCGATAACGGCGGCCGAATTCCTCGGCGTCGAAATTGACGCCGATCGGATTTTGACTGAATGCATCACCATGGAAGTAAACACTACCTTCCGTCATTGTCGCAAACCGTTCTGCCTGAAACTCGATGCGGTTGCCGTCGGGATCGTTGTAGTAGAACGAAATGGTCATGCCGTGATGGATCGGCCAGTACGGCTTGATACCGGCCTCGTCCAGCCGAAAATAGGTCTCCATCAGTTCATCCAGACCAGCAAAGGTGAACGCCACGTGATCGACGCCGCTCGCGATCCCATCGCTGGGTTCGCTCGAATCCGGGGACACCACGGCGAGGTTCACAAAGGCGAATCGGTGATGCTCGTCATCGAAGGTCAGAAACGCGACCGCCGGGCTTTGATGCTGAATACGCGCTTCGAACACGCGCTGGTACCAGTCAACCATTTCATCCAAGCGCCGTGTGCGAAACAC
Organism: uncultured bacterium; assembly: GCA_964012875.1. GTDB lineage: Bacteria > Pseudomonadota > Gammaproteobacteria > CAXGUU01. Next base: position 12,813 of record CAXGUU010000051.1, on the reverse strand, counting down.
GACATGGGCAATTTTTACGGGTACGGCCAAGCTGTTCACCGACTTTGCTTCACGTTTAGGTCAAATTATGCCACGAGGAATGCACGATAGAGCAGGCTGGAGCGAGCTACTCGGAGCCGCCGTCGCGGGCCCGGGGCTTCAGAAGCGTGGTACCGTAGCGCCCCCTTTCCGCCGTGGAATTCGCAATGAACCGCCTCAAAAACGAAACCAGCCCCTATCTGCTCCAGCACGCCAACAATCCGGTGGATTGGCACCCGTGGGACGATCGGGCAATCGAAACGGCCAAGAAAGAAAAGAAACCAATCCTGCTCTCGATTGGGTATTCGTCCTGTCATTGGTGCCATGTCATGGCGCACGAGTCGTTCGAAAACAATTCGATCGCAAAACTGATGAACCAGCATTTCGTCAACATCAAGGTCGACCGCGAAGAACGGCCGGACCTCGATCGCATCTACCAGCTCGCGCACCAGATTCTGGCACGGAAGAGTGGTGGCTGGCCGCTGACGATGTTCATCGACCCCAATGATCTTCTACCCTTCTTTGGTGGCACTTATTTTCCACCCCAGGCGAGTCAGCAGACGCCGGGCTTCAGAGATGTGCTGAAGGGTCTCGCCGAGGCATATGGCGGCAAGAAAAAGGAAATGAAAGATTTCAAGGAGCAACTGAGTAAGGCCCTGATCGAAACGCTCGGCGGCGGCGAACCCGGCGACCTTGACCCACAAATGGTGGATCGCGCCTGCGGCCAAATCGATTCCAGTTTCGACGATCAGCGCGGTGGCTTCAGCGAAGCGCCCAAGTTCCCCCACCCGGCAGGCCTTGAGCTGCTTGCGGACGCTGCCTGTACTGACGATCAAGCGCAGGCGGGACGCGCTTACCAAATGCTCGACCTGACCCTCGCAGGGATTGCACATGGTGGCATTTTCGATCACCTCGGCGGCGGTTTTTTCCGTTATTCAACCGACGCTGACTGGACCATCCCGCATTTCGAAAAAATGCTGTACGACAATGGTCCGTTACTGTCCTTGTACGCGGCTCGCGCGGCACAAACGGAATCGGCGTGGTTCAGCACCGTCGCCATCAGGACCGCGGACTGGCTGGTGCACGAAATGCAACTGCCAGCAGGTGGTTTTTGCACTAGTCTCGACGCCGACAGCGACGGGGCCGAAGGCAAATACTACGTATGGGGAAAGAAGGAGATCGAAGATACGGTGGGCGATGCCTATGACGCATTTGCCGAGACCTTCGGACTGAACGAGAGTGCCAACTTTGAGAAACAATGGCACCTGCGACTCAGTGCGCCAGCGGCCGATGCGCCGGTGCTGGCGGAAGACCCTACGGCCCATCAGGAAGCCGCACGCCGGCAATTGCTCGAAGTCCGCGCGGCTCGCCCGGCGCCAGGGCGGGACGATAAAGTACTGGTGTCATGGAATGCACTCGCCATTCGCGGCCTCGCTGACATCGCGATACAGCTCGGTAAAAATGATTATGCCGACGCCGCCACACGCGCCGTCGACTATATTCGCGACGTTCATTGGAAAGATGGTCGTTTGTTGGCCACCAGCCGGAACGGCGAATCGAAGCACCCAGCCTACCTGGACGACTATGCTTATCTGCTCGACGCCCTGTTGGTCTTGTTAGCCGCGCGGTGGCGCGACAATGACTTGAGCTTCGCCATCGAACTCGCTGAGCAGCTGTTGCAACAATTCGAAGATCCGGAGCATGGCGGTTTCTTTTTCACCGCCAGTGATCAGGAAACGGTATTGCAGCGGCCGCGGCCCTTCGGTGATGATTCCATGCCATCGGGCAACGGCGTTGCAGCACGCGCTTTACTCGAACTCGGGTTCCTCATCGGCGAGACGCGCTATTACGACGCAGCCGTCCGTACGCTCAAAGCAGGTATGAGCACAGCCGGTCGCTGGCCGTCGGCCCATTCAACCCTGATGCGCGCCCTGCGCGATCACACGGCGCCGCCGCCGCGGGTGGTGCTGCGGACGCGGTCAGGCGCCGACACGCAGGCATTCACTGATCACGTGAAGCGGTCCCTGTCCGCCCGCGCGCGCTGTTACACCATCCCGGAAGACGCCGATGCGCTGCCCGGGCTGTTGAGCGAACGTAAAGCCGAACCCGATGCGCCAGTGACCGCCTATTTCTGCAACGGCCATCAGTGCAGCGCCCCCACGACGGATACGGAAGCGTTCGCAGCAAGTTTGAAGAGATAGTCTGGGGGCAGGGCAGCAAACGAAACGCCGCTAGCGCTCAGCGCAGTCGTTTCTAAGCGCAGACCGGGGGGTTGCGGTCAGCCCACGGCTCTGCCTGCTCCAGCTGCGCTGCAAGGGATAACACCAATCCGTCGCGGCCCATGCGGGAAATGAACTGCGTACCGATCGGCAGGTTGTTGCCATCCCAGAACAGCGGCAAAGATACGCCGGCTGAGCCGGTGCAGTTGAACAGGCTCGTGAATGGCATGAATTCAAACATGTGCGAGAAGAATTCGAGCCAATCCGGGCAGGTCGTATCAATGTCACCGAGCGGTACCGGTGGCTTGGCCAAGGTCGGCGAAATATAAATATCGTATTTCTCAAAAAATGGACCGCAGGCACGCGCGGTGTCATGCATGACACGGCGCATTCGCACTGCATCGACGCCGCTGAAGCTGCGGCCGTGTTCGATGAAAGAAAGATTGGTCGGTTCAAATGTATCTTCGTTGATCGTCTTGCCGGTCGCCGCGGCGAACTCGTCCGCGTCTCGCGCGCTTTCGATGGCAATCAGGCCCAGAAAAGCGTCGCCGAATTGCTCCGCCAACTCGGACGGTATCTGCGGTACGGCTTCCTCGACGTCGTGCCCCAGATCAGCGCAGAGTTTCGCGGAATGTTCTGCTGCGGCCACGCATTCCGGTGCTGTCTCGACCTTGTCCGGGCCGCGCGCCGACCAGGCGATTCGTAGCCGACCGGGGTCGCGCTGGACCTCTTCGCGGAATGGCCGCTCCTGCGCAGGCGCAGAGTAGTAAGCGCCGACGTCCTGCCCGGCCACCTCGTCCAGCAGCCACGCGCTGTCGCGCACGCTGCGGGTCATCACAAATTCACCGCAGCATGATTCCCAAATCGATGACACATCGGGACCGTGTGGTGTACGCATGCGTGAAGGTTTGAAACCAACGATGCCACAACATGAACTCGGCATCCTGAGCGATCCACCGCCATCACCACCGTGACCAATCGGTACGATTCGCGCAGCGACGCAGGCTGCACTACCGCCACTTGACCCGCCGGTCGTGCGGTCGGTGTTCCACGGGTTGCGCGTAGGGCCGTGCAGCAATGGCTCGGTGGTCGTCGCTAGCGCAAGCTCGGGTGTATTGGTGCGACCGACAGTGATCAGTCCAGCTTGCTTGAAGCGTTTGACGATCTCCGAATCATAAGTACTCGGCGGTAACTCCGCGTTGATGCGGGATCCGTGGGTCGTGCGCGAACCTTCCAGCTGCGCCGTCATGTCCTTGAGCACGTAAGGTACACCACCGAACGATCCTGGCCCGGGCTTTGCGGCCGCCTCGCGCGCAGCGTCGTAGAGTTTCTCCACAACCGCGTTGAGTTCAGGATTCAGCCGTTCGATACGCGCGATAGCCTCCTCGACCAGCTCCAGCGCAGTGACTTCCCTGCGCGAAACGAGTTCTGCCAGGCCGAGCCCGTCCAGCTCACCGTATTCCGAAATTGTCATACGCCAAATCTCCTGTTGTTATATTCCGCTCATCCGTCGCTACCGCAGCGGTCATCCGTGATACGCGGTTCACCAATGCGAATCCAGTATTGCAAATATTCCTGATCTCGCGCGCTCATGTCACCAATGCGCCTTTTCAGGTCCTTCATCGCAGCCACGGTTTCCCGAGATTTCCTGCGCACGCAGGCAGTTTTCATGCCCCCCGTGGCATCAAATATCAGCACTGAAGTAGTGCCCAGCAATACGGCCAGAAATCGCAACATGGATTTTCGTCCCCCGGCGCGAATTCTCTTACAGAATGTGGCCGGGGACCAACGGATAGCGACAGCTGACGGTAAGCCCCGGCTCCCGGTATAGTTCTGGGACTGCACCTGATGCCCCGGGTTATGCACAAGCCAAAGGCCGAAACTATTCCTGATTTGTTAGCCGAACTGGCGGCGACGGACGGCGAGCGACTCTTCATCATCGACGGCGAAGCGCGTTATACCTACTCGGCATTCAACGACCTTGTGCGGCGGATCTCGTGCCGTCTCCTCGCTGACGAGATTGGCCCCGGAGATAGGATTGGCATCCTGGCCGGCAATCGCAGCGAATGGCTGGTGGCCTTTTTTGCGACCATGAACATCGGCGCAATTGCGGTGGGACTCAATACGTGGGCAACCCCGCAAGAACTCAGTTACCAGTTGGCGCATGCTGAAATCCGTATGCTGTTCGCTGAACCTGAATGTGGCGAACGCGACTTTCTATCACTTATCGCGCAAGCGCGGGAGATGGCCGAGCCATTCAAAGTGGCGAACCTGGTGTGGTTCGATCAGCCGGGTCCGCAAGAAATGTCCGCGCTCACACTTGCGGCGTGGCTGGGCGGAGCGCCTTCGTCCGACGACACCGCACTGAGCGAACACTCGGCCGCGGTAAGGCCCGGCGACATCGCCTGCCTGCTCTACACCTCTGGTTCAACCGCGTTGCCCAAAGGGGTTCCGCTACAACACGCCGGTTTGATCAACAACATGTGGGAAATTGGGGAACGCCAGCACCTTACGGCCAATGATCGACTGTGGCTCGCAGTGTCGCTGTTCTGGTCTCTGGCCTCAGTCAACGCAGTGTTTGCCCTGATGACCCATCGAGCGAGTATTGTTTTACAGCACCAGTTTGATGCCAGCGTGGCGCTGGATTTGATCGAACGCGAGGCCTGCACAGTGTTCTATGGCACACCCAATATGGCACTTGCGTTGGCCGACCATCAGGTGACTGAAAAGCGCGATCTGAGTTCACTGCAAACCGGCGTCACCATCGGCACCCCGGCACAGATTCAATTGCTGCATGATCTTGGCGTCGAGCGCATTTGCAACGTTTACGGACTGACGGAAACCTACGGCAACTCGAACGTTAGCGACGCCTCCCTGCCCATCGAAAAACGAACCCAGACCGTTGGTCAGACCCTGGCCGGCAACGAAGTCGCGATCTTTGATCCCACCAGCGAGAGACAGCTCCCAGTCGGCGAACAAGGGGAAATTGTCGTGCGCGGACGCGTCACGCCGGGCTACTGGCACGATGACGAAAAGAATGCCGAAGCCTTCACCAAAGACGGCTGGTTCAGAACCGGGGATCTCGGCATCGTCGACGACGAAGGCTATTTGTATTTCAGGGGGCGACTGAAAGAACTGGTAAAAACGGGCGGTATTAACGTCGCACCGGCGGAAGTGGAAGCGGCGCTATGTACCCACGATGCGGTTGAACTCGCCTTCGTGACTGGGGTCCCCGATCCGAAACTGGACGAAGCACTGGCCGCGGTAATAGTTCTCAGAAACGGGCAGCACGCCGATCCCGAGGCACTCAAATCTCATATTCGGAAATCGCTCGCGCGCTACAAGACACCGCGCCATTTCGTTTTTGTGCAGGCGGATGAACTGCCGCTGACCACGACCGGAAAATTGAAGCGCAACCAGCTGCCGTCGTTATTCGACTAAAAACGGAACTTGGCGTGGCGAACGCTCACTCGGCAGATGGGAACAGGATCTCAGTTTCGTCGAAAGCACCGGGAGCCTGATCACAATGAGGCATCAATCGCTGGTCTCAGGGCAGCCAATCTGGTCGATATGAACTAGAGTGCTGGACCGACCGTGCCGATCTCATACAAACAGGACTCCCGAAGCTAGTGACCATTTCGCATCATGGTCTGCAAAACCCTTCACTTGCAGTTGACCCGGACAAGATAGCGATTCACCAGCGACACCGATGAACCATTCGAAGCGCCACCTGTATCTCCGGAGTATTTTTCTCGTCATCGCGCTGATGCTGCTGTCCGCCATGGTGCTGGCGCAGTCACCTGCTATGGTGGCGGAAGAGAGCGCGCTCGACAGAATGTACGGCCCCTACGCCCAAACTGTCAGACAAATCGCGGGGGTCCTGTTCAATCTCGGGCTGCTGATTCTGGTCGTGTCGCCCTTCCAGTATTTCTGGCCGGCGATCAAGCGCAAGCCCAAGATCACCACCTACGAATACTGGCTCGACATCGTTTTTAACCTCCAGGGCATCTGGTTGTCGCTCGCGTCATTTTTTGTTGCCGTCAACTGGCTATCCGACGCAGTCTACGGCAGTCAGTACTGGTTTCCGGAGCTGCAGGCACTACCCTACTGGGCGCAGGTTGTGCTGGCGCTGTGGGCATTTGATTTCGCGGTCTACTGGCGCCACAGATTCGAACACTGCTGGCCGGCGTTATGGTCGTTTCACGCCGTTCATCATACTGCCGAGCAGATCGACGTGCTGACGACCAGTCGCCTGCACCCGCTAGAACTCGCGCTCGGCGCCTTCGTCAATGCCTTTGTCGTGACCCTTGGTCTGGACCCGGCGGCAACCACCCTTGGGTTCGCAATCTACCTTAAGTACAACTATTTTGTGCACACCAACGTCTGCATTCGATACCCCGGAGTCCTGAAGTACGTGCTGGTCAGCCCCTTCATGCACCATTGGCACCATGCCAAGGATGCTGAAGCGGCCGGCAAGAACGTCGGGGTGATCTTTGCCTGGAACGACTGGCTGTTTGGCACCTACTACCATCCTGAACACTGGCCGACGACGTGCGGACTTTCGAGCCCGGAACCGGAACAGGTCAGTCAATCCTACTGGAGGCAGATGCTCTACCCGCTGCAATACCTGTTCGCCCGACTTACACCCAGGCAGGCAGCGTGATTTAATTTGCGTTCCATCAAGAGGAGCCCCGCGATGCGCGAAATTGAATTTCCCAAAGACATGCTAAACCACATTGGCGAGGAGTTTGGATCATCGGACTGGGTCGAAATAGACCAGCCCACGATTGACATGTTCGCCGAAGCGACCGGCGACCATCAGTGGATTCATATCGATGTCGAACGCGCGAAGGCTGAGATGCCCGACGGAAAAACCATCGCTCACGGCTTTCTTACTCTGTCGCTGATACCGCGCCTGGGCGCGACGATCTGGAGCATCAAAAATCGCAGTCGCGGCGTGAACTATGGACTGAACAAGCTGCGCTTTACCGCGCCGGTGCCGGTCGACGCCCGCGTCAGGCTGAACCAGAAGTTGCTCAACGCCGAGGAAGTGAAAGGCGACGGTATACGCCTTACTTTCGAACACACTGTGGAAATTGAAGGGCAGGATAGGCCCGCCCTGGTTGCTGAAGGCCTCAGCATTGTTTATCCCTGAACTCGTGCCGAATTGATTCCACGCCGTCTGTCGCCACGTCTGGTAGCCACGATTATTTGTTGCGGACTATTGCTGCCCGTGGTTTTTGCCGAGGCACAAGTATTCAAATGCACCGATGAACGCGGCCGGCTTTCTTTTTCCGACAAACCATGCGCAGGCGGCAGCGGTGAAGAACTGAGCCAGTATTCGGACGGGCCGACGGTCGCAGTAGAAGGCTCGGCGGCGCGCAACGAAATCAACGCAAACTACATCGACGGGTTTGCCTATTGGCGCCAACAAAACACGGAACTGGTTGCAGTCCTGTTGCCACGAGCACTCGCACCTGACGAAATCGAGGCCATCGAGCGCGGCAGCCTCACGAATCTGCAGCAGTGGCGAGAACTTGGAATAGCCGAGATCACGTTCCTGTTCGACGAACCACCGCCCGGGCGCAATACGGTTAAACACATGCGCAGTGTGTTTACCGGGTTCGAACCCAGCGACCCGCGAATTCCGTGGACCTCGAATCACTACAAGACTGATTTCCGCTACCGCCTTGTTGACTTCGAGTTGCTGAGAGATGGTCTTTCGCGGCCGTGGCTGCGTGCAAAAACCGCCGAATCGACCGAGTTCATCAAGTGGGAACTTGAGTTCACGGTACGTGTGCTGCAGTAGCGAACAATGCCCGGCGGAGGTGCTGCCATGACGCTGATGATTGAAAAAAATGTCGCGGTCGCGATGCGCGATGGCGTCAAACTTGCGACCGATCTCTATCGCCCCGCCGCGAGTGACGCCTGCCCCGCCGTACTCATGCGTCTGCCCTACAACAAAGAGCTACCGGTGCTGCTCTTCCTCTCGGGCGACATCCTGCGCATCGCCCAGGCCGGTTACGTAGTCGTGGTACAGGACTGTCGCGGCACGTTTCAGTCGGATGGAGAGTTCAATCCCTATTTCCAGGAAGCCGAGGACGGCGCGGACACCATCGCCTGGGTCGCCGAGCAGTCCTGGTGCAATGGCACAGTGGGCATGATGGGCGCTTCGTACTATGGCGCCACGCAGTGGCTCGCGGCAACCCGGAGGCCGCCAGCATTGAAAGCGCTGGCCCCGTTCATCACGACCGACCAGTATTACGACAATTGGACCTACCAGGGCGGCGCCTTCCAACTTGGATTCATCCTGCAATGGGCGACCGCAACCTTCGCCGTCGGCGATGCCGTACGCCAGTTGGCGGCGAATACCGCCACGGGCGAAGACATTGGCGGCGCGATAGCCGCAGCCGACGCGGTCGCAGATCGTTATTGGCACACGCCGCTCACGCAGCAGCCAGAGCTCGAACGATTCGCGCCCTATGTCAGCGACTGGATCCGGCACCCGGACTATGACGATTACTGGCGCGCCGCTTCGCCCCGGGAATACCACGAAACGCTGGATGTGCCGGCGCTCAACTTCGGCGGCTGGTACGACCTGTTTCTCGGCGGCACGCTCGCAAACTACGTGGCGTTGAAGGATAAATCACCGCAACAGCTCATCATTGGACCGTGGGTTCACGGCTACAACGGCGGCGTTTACCCGGAGCGGAATTTCGGCATGATGGCGCACGACGCCGTGTACGACGTGACCAGCCGACAGATTCGCTGGTTTGATCGCTGGCTCAAGAATGAACAAAACGGCGTTGAGGAAGAAAAGCCGGTCAAGCTTTTCATCATGGGACCGGACGTGTGGCGCGAAGAGGACGATTGGCCCCTGCCGGATACGCAGTGGCGATCATGCTACTTACACAGTAAGGGACGAGCATTGATAAAAGAAGGATATTTGAATTTCGAAGCGCCTGTGGCCCACGAACCCGCGGACACGTTTCTCTATGACCCACGCCATCCGGTACCGACGATCGGTGGCGCGACCTTTCTGCCTGGACTGTTCATTGGGGCCAACGCGGGCCCGCGTGACCAGCGTTCGGTCTCGGACCGCAAGGACGTGCTTTGCTATACCTCGGACCGACTCGACGCCGACCTTGAGCTAACCGGCCCGATCACCCTGACCTTGTTTGTCCGTTCGTCTGCACCCGATACGGATTTCACCGGCAAGCTGGTTGATATTCATCCGGACGGTCGCGAGATACTGATCACTGACGGTATCCTGCGGGTGCGCTACCGCAATGGTTTCGACCGCCCTGAACTTATGACACCGGGTGAGATCTATCGCGTCGAAATTGACCTCGTTGCAACTGCGACCGTGCTGTTCTCCGGACACCGGCTGAGACTCGAAGTGTCAAGCAGCAACTTTCCACGATTTGATCGCAATACCAATACGGGTGGCGTGATAGCCGAAGAGTGTGAGGCAGATTTTATGGTAGCCACCAATGAGATTCTGCATGACCCGGAACATCCGTCCTGCCTAACGCTGCCAATTATCGACCGCCCTTAGGCGCCCGACTGGGGATACTATTAGCGATCCCGGTTCACTTACGGAAACTCTTATGCGCGGACGACAGGTCTTCATGGACAGCCTCGTGGCTCACGGCGCGGACGCCATCTTCGGCAACCCCGGCACGACGGAAAATCCCCTGCTCGACAGCCTGCTCGACTACCCGACGATCAATTACTACGTCGCCCTGCACGAAGGGGTGGCAGTCGGTGCCGCCGGCTACTATGCCCGCGCGAGCGGCAAAACCGCGATCGCCAACCTCCATGTTGCACCCGGCTTCGGCAATGCCATCGGCATGCTTTATGGCGTGCTGAAGGGTTCCGCCCCCGTTATTGTCACTGCCGGACAGCAGGACACGCGCTTCAGATTACGCGATCCGATTCTCCGCCATGATCTGGTCGCGATGGCGACTCCGGTCACCAAATGGGCGGTTGAACCGCAATCCGCCGATGAGGTCGGCGAAGTCATGCGACGTGCATTTAAAATCGCCAACGACCCGCCAATGGGTCCGGTCTTCGTCGCCCTCCCGATCAATGTGATGGAACAGGAGACCGACTTCGGGCCGGTGACGACAGGACCCTTGTATCGCGAAGTCTCAGCCGCTCAACGGGGCATCGAGCACCTTGCCGAGGCATTACTTGCCAGCAAAAACCCCGTCGTCGTCGCCGGTGACGAAGTCAGCAATGAGGGCGCCCAGGGCGCGCTGGTGACACTGGCCGAGACCACTGGCGCGGGCGTGTTCATCGAATACCTGCACACGCGACAACCGATTTCGAACCGTCACCCCAATTACTGCGGACGCATTCCGTACGAGTTCGGACTGGTCCGCAAGGCGCTTGAAGATCACGATCTGGTCGTGATGATCGGCGGGCAGTTTTTTGAAGAAGTGTGGTACGACGATGTCAGTCCTTTCGCTGACGGCGCGACCGTCGCCCAACTCGAATCCGCTGAATCCCGCCTGGCCCACAATTTCGCCCTTGATATCGGGCTGGTCGGTGGTTTGAAGACCAGTCTCGAGGCCTTGACCGAGGCGGTTCGCAAAAAAGCGACCGGCGCTACGCAGGACGCAAGCAAGACGCGTAATGCCGGCTACCAGTCCGCAGCTCGCGCCGCGCGGGAGCAGGCTGTTGCCAACCTCGAGCGGCAACGCGGTGCCAACCCCATGGCTTCGGCAGAAGCGCTGGCCGTGGTTGCGCAGTCCTTGCCCGAAGGCACCATCGTTGTTGACGAAACGATCACCGGCGCGCTTGACCTAGCCCAGGCCATCGAAGCAAAACACGACAGCTTCTATGGCGGCCGCGGTGGTGGCATTGGCCAGTGCCTGGCGGGCGCGCTGGGTATTGCAGCCGCCAATCAGGACAAGCTCGTTGCCGCGTTTTCAGGCGATGGTTCAGCCATGTACAGCATCCAGGCATTGTGGACGGCTGCCCACCATGATCTGAATCTGCTCTACGTGATCATATCCAACCGCGAGTACCGCGTGCTAAAACACAACCTCGATACCTACCGGCGCCGCTTCGATGCCCTGGCGGAACGACCGTACCCGTACATGGATTTATCCGAGCCCCATTTGGGCTTCGTTGATATGGCCAGGGGCATGGGTGTCCCAGGTAGCCAGGCGACGACTCCCGATGAAATCCAAGCAGCGCTTCGCGAAGCACTGAAGCAGCGGGGACCCTACCTGCTCGACGTGGTGGTAGCGGGCAAGTAGATGCGGTCCATAGAATCATTTCGGTAGCGTTGGCGCTAAGTTCACAGGGCTCGAAAAACGTTCAAGTCATCGCGACACCCAGCTCGTTGCCGAAGTCGTCGCCGCCCGAATCAACATTCAAATCGCGCTAACCCATAACGATTATGACGGCGCAGGGCGGGCGTGGATCGTGGCCCGGTGCAATTCGGGAAGTGAAGGAGCGTTGCCGGGATGAATATTCTAGACAGTCTCCACCAGAACCATGTCCATGTGACCGAGTTGCTTGATTTTCTCGAAGTGCAGCTGGATCGCCTGCGTCATCCTGAAGGCGAGCAGCAGGGCGACATCAATTTGAAAACCTCACGGATGACGTGGTCGGTGGCAATATTGTTGCACGCGAAGATATAGTGCATGCCACCGAGAATTTTCTTTCGTTCGAACGCGTATTAGCGACCCGCAACGGCGAAGTTTCGCAAACCTGCCGTTTAGTCACCAAAATCGACGAAGCGTATAACCTCGTCGACCGGACGGCGGGTCGACACAACATCGTTGGCGGGAAAGTCGTCCAACGGATAGCCCATGGCGACGCAAGACATAATGACCTGATCTTCAGGTATGCCGGCATGTTCGCGCACCACCGGCGACTGCATGATGCCCTGGCCATTAATCACCGCGCCAACACCACGAGACCAGGCGGCATTGACCAGGGCGTTGACTACCGCGCCGCAATCAAACATGGCGATGTCGTTGTCATCGAGTGACTTGTCGAAGGTCACGACAACGGATACCGGCGCATCGAACTGGCGGAAACCGCGCAAAACCCAATCCTGGCGACGCTCTTTGTCACCCCACTCGATGCCCATCGCGTCGAATAGCTGCACCGCGATGGCTTTCTGCCGCTCGCGGTGGACCCCTGCATAGGCGCCATGAATTCGAATTTCACGCGAAGCCGGGACGCCGGCGAGGTTGCGTTCGGTATTGCCCGCGCGAATCCTGTCCAGCGCCTCTCCGCTGACAGCGTGGAAGTACCATGGCTGCGTATTCATCGAGGATGGTGCGCGCGTCGCCAGGGCGACGATCTCTTTAACCAAGGCTTTGGATAAAGCGTCCGGCTTGAAACCGCGAATGCTGCGCCGACCGTTGACGACATCATCAAATTCCATACTGACGTTCTCTCGAGATTCAGATACTGGGGGCACGGCATCTATTGTTCGTAGCCGGGGGAATGCCCAAAAAGCCGGGCGCAACTATCCGTCCTGCCTCCTGATTTGCAATTAGCACCAGTAGAAGCGGACGGTCGCCCGATGGCGACCGCCGCAGTAATTACT
>CAXGUU010000050.1:0-13990 GCA_964012875.1 uncultured bacterium | reverse complement strand
TGTGGTTGATTGAAAGTATCCAGATAGACGCCGCTGAAACACGGTCGCTTACCGCCGTAGGGATGGTCCCAGGGTACAAGGCGTTCCGCGGTCTGTGGATCATCGATCGTCTCATGCATCCGTTGGCGGATGAAGTCTGAAATGGCCGCGTTCGCTTCCGGCAAATAAGCATCCCTGAACGCGAGTTCAATGTAGTTTCCATCCCAGGCTTTCTGTAGTTCAGCGCCTCGTGCAGCGTCATCAAGATCCAGGAATCGTTCCTCGCCCATGCGCAGCGGCGTTTGGCCGCCATAGGTTTCGCGCGCAGCTTTGCGCACGGCCTGAGGGTCGACCCGAATTTCAGCGACGCGATTGGGGTCCATCGGGCCTGAGCGCGCCGGCAGGACGTAATTGGCAGTGCGTTGAAAAACATGGACTTCGCTCGCAACCTTCGCAATCTCGGGTATCACCTGAACCCCGGACGACCCGGTGCCGATGACGCCGACCCGCTTGTTGCTGAGATCAACATTGCCGTCGCGTGGCCAGCTTGAGGTGGAATAGCTCGCTCCTTCAAAGGCATCAACCCCTTCGATGTCGGGCGCCTTTGGCTCAGACAGCGCGCCGATGGCAAGAATTGCATATCGGCAAACTACCGTTTCGCTAGTCGAGGTCACAAGCGTCCACAGGCCCGACTCCTCGCTGTAGGTTGCCGACACGACTTTCGTGTCAAACGAAATGTCTTTCAGAACGTCGCAGCGCTCCGCCACAAATCGCAGATAGCGCTGAATTTCATTTTGGCCCGCGCAGGCGTCGGACCAGTCCCATTCGCGGACGATGTCGTCTTTGAAGAAATACGCGTAGTTGTAGCTCTCGACGTCGCAGCGCGCACCCGGATAAGCATTCCAGTACCACGTGCCACCGACGTCTGATGCGCGGTCGAAGCCACGGACACTGAAGCCGCGCTGGCGCGCCTGCCACAAGGCGTAAATACCGGCAAAGCCGGTGCCAACGACGGCAACATCGCAGTCGTAATTTGTGCTGTTTTTATTACTAATCGTCATGCCACGCTGTGCGAACCGTTCCGCGACTTAAGCGACCAGGCCGCGGTCCCAGTCCGGGCCACGTTTTCTGTCACGGTGAAGATTATGAGGCAAAGGTGTCGCGCCTAATTATCCGCATCACCGACCAGTGAGGTCCATAGCATCACAACGATCGGTTTCGGGAGACGGTCGCAAAGCTGTTCCCGGACTTTGTGGACTTGGAAAAATGCCCGGCCCAAACCTATTCAGGGTCTTCCTGACATCAGTTATCCAACAACCCTGCCGTCCGCGAGCATGATTTTTCCAAACCACATCAAATTAAAGCTACGGTGGCCGCTGCTCGCCGTGGCAACCGTGCTGCTGACGGCGTGCGCCGTAAAGGTACCGTTGCTGGATGCCGACTGGCCCGATGACGAGGAAATTCCGCCTCGCGGCTGGTTCCTGGCGCGCTACGTGTCCGATACCGCCAATCACCAGCATCAGCGCCCGAATGAATACCTCCGCTGGGTCGTTCGCTTTTATTATGGATGGATCAATCATCCCACTGGTTGGCTGGACATTACCGAGCGAGCGCTCTCCGCGACCGGTGAGGGCGTCGACGGTGAGCTTGCCCGACGGATGACTCTACTGGGGCGGCGCATCGCAGCCGAATGGGCGAAAACATCGCCGGACAGGGTCGTCGATAATCGCGCAATTGCGGTTTGGAGCAAAGCGTTGTCGATCGCCGTGGACACAGCGGCGATCGAAAAGACCATTCTGAGCGTGGCGGGCGATGTCGATGCCCTGTTCTCAGGCGCGTTGACCCCCGCGGAAATTTCGATGGTGCGCTACTTCCCCGGGCAGGCCGAGCCGCCGTCGTTCGAGCGCTTCTAACCGGTCTGCAACAACTTCGGATGGCGTGCGTTAACCCCGCACTGTGACTGCCTTTGCTTTCTTTTCCCTGCCACAGGGAATGGCCGGTCTCGAAGCGGCTCAACCCGCATTGATCTGTGCCGTTCACCGACCACACGAATGGCAGTATGGCGCGATGAGTACGCAAACATTCAGGCTCAATCAAGCACGATGGCCGGCCAGGTCGACTGCCAGGGCCGCGCCGCTTCGAATGCGGCCGCGGCCCTGAGTACGCCGGGATCATCAAGATGACGCCCCACGATCTGTAAGCCGACGGGCAGGCCCGCCGCGGTAAAACCCGCCGGTACGCTGGCCGCTGGTTGGCCTGTGAGGTTGAATGGAAACGTGAAGGCCAGCCACGCGTGCGCCGCAACTTCGACGCCGTTGATGGTCTCTGGGCCCTGAATCCCGAGCTCAAACGGCGGCACCGCCAGCGTCGGCGTCAGTAACAAGTCGTAACGCTGCATGAATTGCGCCAGTCGGTTCGCCATTTTTTTTCGCGCCATATTGGCATTGGTGAGATCTTCCGCGCGCCACTCGCGCGCCAGGAATTCAACCAGGTGAGGGCTCATCGAGTCGCCAAACTCAGCGCTCAGCTTGCGCATGCCGGCAAGGTCGCAATCTGCCGCCACCACCCCCCAGAACGATTCTAGTGCATTGTCGATCTGCGGATTGACGTGCTCGACCGTGCAACCGAGGTCACGTTCGAAGACCGAAACGGCGTGTTCAACAATCTGCCGAACTTCGTGGTCGACTTCGGCGAAACCCCAGTCGGCGCTATAAGCCACGCGCAGACCACGCAGGTCCGGTGCGGCGGCGCATTGCCGCCAGTCAAACTCAGGCCCCGGCAGGGAGTGGCGGTCACGCGCATCAGGTCCGCTGCCCATCACCGACAGCATCAGGGCGGCATCGGCGACGGTGCGCGCATGCGGTCCGATGTGCTCAAGGCTTTCCCAACTCGAGACGCCCGGGTAACGCTCATCGCGACAGCCGGGGTAAAGCGGCACGCGCCCGTTCGATGCTTTAACGCCCACGATGCCACAATGCGCGGCAGGGATACGAATCGAACCGCCGCCATCGCTGGCGACGGCGAGGGGGCCGATTCCCGCGGCGACGGCGGCCCCTGATCCTGAACTCGAACCCCCGGGCGTGCGCTCCAGGTTCCAGGGATTGCGGCAAGTCGGAAAAACCGGGTTATCAGCAACGCCACTGAAGCCAAGTTCAGGCACTGACGTTTTCCCGATGATGATGGCGTCCGCAGCTTTGAGACGCTCGACCACGATATCGTCCTCGTCCGGCACAAAGTCGATATAGGCCGGCGAGCCGGAAACTGTGCGAATGTCTTTGGTCAGCACGAGATCCTTAATCCCGATCGGGACGCCGGCAAGTGCGCCCACCGACTCGCCCCGTGCAATGCGCGCATCGAGGTCGCGTGCAGACTGGCGCGCGAGTTCCGGCGCCGGGGTGCAGAACGCATGTAGCCGCGGGTTCAGCCGCTCGAGGCGCTCGAGGATGGCCTCGGTTACCTCGCTCGCGGAAAGCCTTTTCGAGCGAATCCGCTCGGCAATATCTGTTGCGGTAGATTGGCAAATCTCGGCATCCTTCATCGCGGCTCCTCATGCGTTTGCCGTGACAGTACCCGCTGCGCGGGTTCGAATTCAACGTGCGAGCGACGCGCCCGAGGCAACAGACGCTTCCCGGATTTCATCGTGGCACTGGTTTCCCTGTTGAAGCGCGCCACCGAATATCATTGCGACGAGAGGTGGACGGGCCGTATATCCTTGCGACCTGGCAAGGGGGCCGGACGCAGTGCCTCACCATCGAGATCATCGAGGGGTTGGTTAAACGTGTTGCAAAAACTTGGGGCCGTGCTGGCACGCTACCTGCGTCGCCTGATTCCTGATTCTTTCGTTTTCGCACTGATCCTGACGATACTGGTCGCAGTGTTGGCGGCGGCCTTTACACCGAGCGAGCCGAAGCAAATTGTCGATGCCTGGTACAAGGGCTTCTGGATCCTGCTGGAATTTGGCATGCAGGTCGTGTTGCTGCTGACCACCGGGTTTGCGATCGCCCTCTCTCCCGCGATTGGCCGCCTGATCGATCGCGTGGCGCTCTTCGCGCGAGGGCCCGGCAGCGTTTATTTCATCGTCGGCGTGGTTGGGGGCGTATTCGGGCTCGTCAGCTGGGGCTGGGCGGTTCTGACGGCAGTACTCGCGCGCGAGCTCGCCAGTCGTGTACGTGGTGTTGACTACGCCTACCTGACGGCCTGTGCTTACGGCGCGGGTATCGTGTGGGTGTGCGGCCTCTCCAGTTCGATTCCGCTGGTGTTGAATACCGAGGACAATTTTCTGATTGAGACCGGCATCCTCACGCAAACCGTGCCCATTGATCTGACGCTTGGCAGCACCATGAACTGGCTGCAGATGGGGGTCTTTTTCCTGACGGTACCGGCGCTGTTCTATTTTCTACGGCCACGTCACGCATCGCCGGAGACCATCGATGATCTACGCGAAGAATCGGCGGCGAAACTGCTGGGCATTGAGCAGGAAGCCCATCACATGCAGCTGGGTGACAACGTGTTATCCGACCGCCTGAATAACAGTGCCTTGCTGGTGTGGGTGATTGTCGCTGCCGGGTTCTGGTTCATTGGCGACTATTTTCGGACCCGCGGTTTTGATCTTAATTTGAACATCATGATCTTCGTGTTCATCAATATCGGCTTGCTCCTCCATCGCACACCCATCCGCTACGTCATCGCGATGAAGCGCGCCTGCGCTAACGTGTCGGGGATTATTTTTCAGTACCCGTTCTACGCCGGCATCATGGGCATCATGATGTTCACCGGCCTCGCCGAGGCGACGGCCGCGTGGTTGTCCGGCAGTGCAACCCTGGCCACATTCCCCTTTATCGCCCAACTGAGTGGCGCGCTCGTTAACATGGCCATTCCGTCGGCCGGCGGTGAGTGGGCAGTACTGGGGCCGTCGATGACGGCTACGGCGCAGGCGCTGGCGGCGGATTTACCGGCCGCTGAGGCCCAGGCTTACATCGCCCGCATCGCCATGGCCGTCGCCTACGGTGAGACCTCGAGTAACCTGCTGCAGCCGTTCTTTCTGCTCGCCATTCTGCCCGTGATGGGTGTTGGTGTGCGCATTCAGGCGCGCGATGTCATGGGTTATCTCGTGATTCCCTTCCTGTGGGTGACCATCTACACGGGCATCATCGTGACCTGGGCGCCGTTGTAGAAACGACCAGCCTTCGGCCGAATTCAAACGTTGCGCTAACATCACCCGGCACGCTGGTATTTTTCAATTGATCCACGCACACAGGTTTGATTCATATGGCGATGAAGCTCTACACCTACGAAGAATCCGGTAACAGCTACAAAGTACGGTTGCTGATGTCGTTGCTGAGTATCGAGTGCGAAAAGATCGACATTGACCTGATGCAGGATATTCAACACCAACCCGAATTCCTGGCGATTAACCCGCGTGGCGAAGTGCCGGTATTGGTTGATGGGGACCTCACCCTGCGTGACTCGTCCGCCATCCTGGTGTACCTGGCAAATATGCACGGCGGCGCGCCATGGTGGCCCGGCGATGCTGCCGAACAGGGCGCGATTATGGAATGGCTAGCGTTTGCCGCGAGCTGGGTTCAGTACGGTGTCTTTACCGCCCGTGCGATCGTGTCATTCGGCATCTCCGGCAATGGCATTCCACACGACTACAGCGAAGATCTCGAACCGTCGAAAATCCGTGGGCAGCGATCGCTCGAAATTCTGAATGAGCATCTGGCGTCGCGGGAGTGGCTGGCTTGCGGGCGGCCGACCATCGGCGATATTGCCGTATTCCCCTATGTGGCCCTCGCACCCATGGGCAACATCTCGCTTGAGCCTTACGCGTCGGTGCAGGCCTGGATCGAGCGCATCAAGTCATTGCCGCGGTTTATTCCGATTGCCGGTCTCGACGATGCCGATTACCGCAAGTAGTCCGGTACCAAAGGACGAACAATCGATCGCTATCTGCTCTTAATCAGCGTGGTGTTCCCCGGCAAACGGTCGGGGCTGGGCCCGCAAAAAGAACCAGGCCAGGATGCCGAGGCCAATTGAAAGCGGTCCCGAGATTAAATAGGGCGCGTTTGCACCCCAGTGCTCGAGTGCCGTACCAGCCCAAACGTGAGACAGCACGGCACCGAGGCTCATGACCGTACCCAGCACGGTCTGGCCCGTGGCGCGCAGTCGATCGGGAACTTCGGCTTCGACGTAGAGCTGCATGCCGATAATCAGTCCTACGACCACGGCGCCATGCAGTAACTGGATGGCGAAAATCCACACGAGATTCGGCATGAGTGCCGTGGCCAGCCAGCGGGTTCCGTCGAGCGCAATACCCGCGGCGATCAATCCGCGCGCCCCGACCCGGCGCAGGCCGGCGCCGGCGAAATAGATCAGTGGAATCTCCAGTAACAACATCGGGATCCACAAGCGGCTGACGGTCTCGATGGTACCGCCGCGTTCAGTCACGAATACGGGAAAGAGCGCGATCGGTCCCGTCAGCAAACCAAACGCCAACAAAGCTAATACGAGTAATCGCAGGTAGGCGGGTTGCCGCAGGAGCGCGCTAAGGTCACCACGCTTGGCCCGCACTGAGACGGCCTCAGACGCTGGCACACCGCGCAGGACTATTGCCGAACTCAGGCACAGCATCGCAGCAACCGGGAAGATCAACTCCAGTCCACGCGTACTGCCGACGACCGACGCGTCGCCGCCCGTCCACGCCAGGAGGGCCGGAAAGACGAGAATCATCATCAGGTAACCGATGGTTCCCCACACGCGTACGCGCCCGAACCGTGCCGCGCCGCCGTGGCCCAGAACAGCAAAGGAAAGTGACGAAGCTACAGGCATCGCCGGTGCTGCGAAGGCTGACAGGAAGGCGAGACATAGTAGCAAGGCGGCAAAGCTTGATGCATGAGGAACCAGGAAGTAGCCAATTGCGGTGCCCGATGCGAGCAAGAAGACCGCGCCTCGACGCCGCCCGCTGCGATCAGCCCATTGCCCCCACAAGGGCGAGGCAATGATCCCCATCAGCGGGTGCATCGCCAGCGCGAGGCCGAGCTGCGTTCCGCTCAAACCCATGTTGTCCTGAAAGTAGAGGCTGAGGTACGGAAATATCACGCCGAGTCCCGCCATGTACAGGAACCAGAAAACCGCGATGGGGACAACGCCGGGGGTCATGAGGTGGCGATCATCGCACATGCAATAGCCGGCCCACCCCGGTTGTTTTGCCTGGCTCTGTCAAGGATGGCGGTTCATGAACGACGAGGCCACTTCCAGGGTATTTTTTCTGAAGAAAATCCGGTGCGGCGTTTCCCCGGCGGCCTCGGGAAAGATATCCTGCACGCGAGCCTTAACAATCGTTTCAGATCCCAAGACAAAACCGGAGACATCAATGACCGAACCGAATGACGAATACACCCCGCCGAAGGTATGGAAGTGGGACAATCAGGACGGCGGCCGCTTCTCCAACATCAATCGACCGATTGCCGGGCCCACCTACGACAAAGCGCTGCCTGTGGGTAAGCATCCCCTTCAGCTTTATTCGCTCGGAACGCCGAACGGGCAGAAAGTCACCATCCTGCTCGAAGAGTTACTGGCGCTCGGCGAATCGGGCGCGGAGTACGACGCCTACCTCGTCAACATACTGGAAGGCGAGCAGTTCGGCAGCGGCTTTGTCGAGGCGAATCCCAACTCGAAGATTCCCGTACTCGTCGACCGCAGCGGTGCCGAGCCGGTGCGCGTGTTCGAGTCGGGCGCGATACTGGTTTATCTCGCCGAAAAGTTCGGGCAGTTCATTCCGACCGATCCTGCGGCCCGAGCGGAATGCCTGTCGTGGCTTTTCTGGCAAATGGGCAGCGCGCCGTACCTGGGCGGCGGCTTTGGGCATTTCTACGCCTACGCGCCGACGAAAATCAAATATTGTATTGACCGCTTCACGATGGAAGTGAAACGCCAGCTCGACGTCCTGAATCGCAATCTGTCAGAGCGCAAATACCTGTGTGGCGATGAGTACAACATTGCTGACATGGCGACATACGCCTGGTATGGCCAATTGTGCCGTGGCCGCTTCTACGACGACGCCAACGAATTTCTCGACGCGGCTTCTTATACCGAAGTCATGCGCTGGACAGACGACATCGAATCACGGCCGGCCGTATTGCGTGGTTTGCGGGTCAACAAAACTTTTGGCCCCGAGGAAGAGCAGGTCCGCGAGCGCCATGACGCCAGCGACATTGACAAAACCTTCGCCGCAGCGACTTGACGGAGCAATCAACAGGCGCGGCGTTTTGCCGTTGGACTGGCGCCGTTGTAGAAGCGGTCCGGTTCGTACGGCGGTTCAATAACCGCCGTACGGCTCAATCAACTCGAACACAGACCAGGCACCATGTTTAGCGATTTTTGAGCATGGCTGATATGTCTGTCGATATCTCACCTCGAATAAAAGGTTAAACCTGAAGGGACGGCGCAAAACATGCTGATGGCAATTATCGAATACGAAGCTAACCCGGGCACTGAAGAAGAATTTACCAGTCTGCTCGGAGACCTCGACGCGCAACTTGAAACGATCGCGGGTTTTATCAGCGCTGACGCTGCGACCAGCATCAAGCATGGCGGGATGCTGTATGAAGTTTCTTATTGGCGCGACGCCGAAGCACTCGCGACCTGGGCGCGCGACCCCGTGCACGGCGTAGCGATGAAATCGGGGCGCGATCGGCTGCTGAAGTGGTACCGCATCAGGGTCGGTGAAGTCACCAGAGACTGGTCGGTTGGTGATATCCCACCCGAAAACCCTGCCGCATGTTGATTGCGCTTTAAGAACTACAGGCGGAAACTGCACCGTCTGATTTTTGAATACGTTCAGCCGTTTAGTTGCAAGGCCCCGTCGGCGCGTCGCGGTCGCGCGTTCCCCGCGCGGCCCTTCCTTAAATCGCCGGCCGACCACCCCAGCTTGCCGTGGTAGCCGATGCCGAAACGTACGATCGCCTCATCAGCGACTGGCCTGAAGTCTGGTGTCTCGAGCCAAATCCGTAGCAGCACGCGTTTGCGAGTTTCCTCTGCAACGATTGCATGAGCCGCGCGCCCGTGCATGACGATGTAGTTATTGACGAACTGAATGTCGCCACGTTGAAACGGGAACTCGAAGCAATGTTCGGCCCCGAGCCTATCGACGAAATCGAACAGCTCGTTGTCGGCCTCGTTGACCTGACCGTTTACGCGCTTCAGTGCGCTCACTATCCAGTGGCGGTTGTAGCGGCAGGAGAGGTGGCCATCGGCCATGCTGAAAAATGGCACGCGGTAGCCGGAACTTGGTGTTTCATCCGCGCCGTGTTCTTCCATGCGGTCCCATTCGAAACCTTTAAAAAGGCGTTCTAGCAGAGCCGGTCGCCGGGCCAGAACCTCGTTGAATAACGTTGACGAACTACCAACCCGGCTCGGTGGTTCGTCCGGGGCCTGCTGTATGCAGAGCAGCGAGGCAATATCCGTCAGGTCGATATGCAACGGTACTTCGATGGGGTGGCCAACGCCGCGCGTGCCTTGATTAGGTCGTAATTTGCCATCGGTGACGTAATGAATAAGGCCGCCATCGCCGTTTTGGGTGACGCCTGAGCCGAGGTGACTGCACAGCCCCCAGTACATTTTTTCAAGATCCGGGTAGTCGAAATCGTCCACCGGGAAACCATGGAGCAGGCTGAAACCCGTACCGGATTTGAGTTCGGTGGCTATCTTCCGGAGTGTTTCGACCAAAGTGGGTAGTGGGAAATCGTCCGCGGTGATGGCGCTGATATCGAGTCCGCGTCGCGTGACGGTCGCCAACGCAGATTGCAGCTCCGCGCGATGATTGTCAGTCAGTCTGAATTCCCAGTTGCGGTTGGCTTCGAGGTCGGCGCCGCGCCACGCGCTGGCGTCGCTGATGGGCTCCCAAGTGTTCATTATTGCAATCCGCTCCGTGATTCCAAACTGATTTTTGCCGACCGCTATCGTTGGTCAGCGGCCGCCTCCGAGGTTCGACACACTGAACAGGCGCCGCACCTGCGAGGGCTTTATGTCGACAAATGCAGTTTTGCCGAGGGCAGTTGCAACGTTTCCCGTGCCATCCTTGAGATTGATCGCGATCGAGGATTTCCAGCGCGGCGTTGACAGCGCCGGCGGCGGATTTTCAAGCTCGTCGCTGTACTCGTACATGGTACTGAAGACCTTCAGCATCTCACCGTTGCGATCGAAGATCAGCGTCATCGCAATTGACCCGGTGTCGCGGTCAATAAACAGAACGCGGCGACCATAGGGATGATTATCCCAGCGCGGTACTGCCTCGACCACCCAGCACGGGCGTAGTTGCCAGTCGTCAAGCGGAATGGTGCTCGTCGGGCCATGAAACTGAGGCACCGGTTCGCGCGAGCTGGCTACGTGTCCGATCACTTTCTCGCCCAGCAAACGCCAGCGATTATCCATCACCAGGCCCGAATAACCCTCGAAGTCGTCCAGCGTCCAGTTCGTGCCGAGCCAACTGTCGGCGCGCTCTTTGGCCGACAGCCGGCGTACCCGTCGTTCGGTCGGCAGGTAGGAGTTCACCTGATCGCCCTCGGATTGATCAAGCGGACGTTCCACCACCAGCTTGAGCCCGGCAACATCGAACGGTGACAGCATCTCAATATATTCCTTAAACAGTAGCTTGTTGCTGCCGTCAACATCCATGCGGTAGTCGCTGTCGGACAATGCCGCGCTGCCGGAGAGGTAAACGCGGTGGTAAAACATCGTCAGGTGGCGGTCGACGTGGCCACCGCCGAGCATGCCGTCCATCACAGTGCCCGCCGAGCCGTCGGCGGTGGGTTCGACGTAGGTGATGCGTGCTTCATTACGGTAGCCAACGTTCTGCCAGCGATGGACCTGATTCCAGGCGACCATGTAGCCGGCCTGTCCATTAGCTGCAGCGCGAATCTGTTTGTCGCTGAAGGGTTTGCCCGCGACGTAGTCGTGAAGGTGGCCTTCGTCATCGATACTCGCCTGGCCATAAAATTTTGTCGTGGCGCCCAGGTACATCGGGTGCGCGGAGTAATTCGCCGTTTCAGCGATGGTGAGGTCAAGTTCGGGAAAATCGAGTGCGGCGATATAACCCGGAGGGAAATAGGCAGCCAGGTCGCCGACCCGGTCCTGGCCGTAGTGACCAGGCGTGAGGCCGTCAACGGGCGCGTCGGCATGGTCGGCGAGCCAGCCCTCGAAAGTGGCAAAATCAACGGCCGGCGAAGCTCGCGAAACGAGAAAGAGTGCGAAAGTGACAAGTGCTATCTGGCGCACAGGGTTTTTGTTCCGATACAGGGCGGCTGTGAATAATGGTGCTTCACGTTACCGCTGGCAACACCATTCGCTGATTTCTGCACGGCGGCCAGCTTAAATAGAATGAGCTTGATCGTCGGATCTTAGAATGTCTTACAGGAGGACCGCATGAGTCTCAATCGCAGACATGCCCTGGCCAGCGGCGCAGCGCTATTACTCACGTCGTCGGGTCGTAACTGTCTGGCAACCGTGACCGAGCCCGGGGCGCTTGCCGCACTTGACCAGTCTCCGCTTGTTTATCTTTCGCCCCTTGTCTCCCACGGCAGGGAGAGCCGCTGCCACGCCGAGGTCTGGTTTGTGCAGAGGCAGCGCGAAATATTCGTGGTGACCTGGGTCGACAAGTGGCGCGCGGAAGCTATGCGCCGGGGTTTTCGGCGCGCTCGCATCTGGATCGGTGATTTCGGACCGTGGAGAAGTGCCGGGGGGCGCTATCTGTCCGCGCCGAGTCTCGAAATAGAGGGCCGATTTGAAACCGACCCCGGCACGCACGCTGAATTACTCGGTGCATTTGCGAGCAAGTACAAGCGGGAGTGGGGTGCCTGGGACCAGCGGGTCCGGGATGGCCTCGCCAGCGGTGCATGGGTGTTGTTGCGCTATCAAATTGCCGCCTGATCGACGACCTTTTTATTAATGCCCGAAACAATGCGCCTTGCCCTGCAAGGCTTAAGTCGTCGGTGATCCTTTCTTTTTGCGATCGCGGTGCCGGTCCTTCTTGCGTGGTTTTTGATCCCTGTTGGGCTTTGATTTGTCGTTGCCCTTGGCTGCCCTGGATGACTGTTTCCCCGATTTCTTTCCACCGCCTGTATGCGGCTTTTCAGGTTTGCGTTTGGGTGTGTCTTCGTCCTCAACATCGCCGTCGCGCAGGCGGCTGATGCGAAGTTGTTGCCCGGCAACCCAGACCTTTTTCAGGTGCATGAAAATCTCTTTCGGCATGCCGGCTGGCAAGTCCACGAAGCTGTACGCTTCTTCGATATCGATGCGGCCGATGTCACTGGCGTCGAGGCCGGCCTCGTTGGCGATTGCGCCAACAATATTGCCGGGTTTGACATCGTGCTTATGCCCGACTTTAAGTCGGTAGGTTTCCATGCCCGAAGCAGGCCTGGAACGTTCACCGGGTGAATCCCGGCGCGTGCCGCGCTCGTGCCGCGTCGGGCGTTGGTCATGATGACCAGGCTCGCGTTGCGGGCGTCGTTTGTCGGGAGCCAGCAGAAACGGCTGGTCGCCCTGGGTCATCGCAGCCAGCGCCGCCGCGATCGTAATGGGGTCCAGGTTTTCCTGCTGTTGATAGCGCTTGAGCAACTCGCGGTAAGGATCGAGATCCTGGCTGGCGATGGTGTCGCTGATGGTCTGGGTGAAACGCATGCGCCGGGTTTCGTTAACGGCATCGACCGACGGCAGTTCCATGCGCTCAATCTCATGCCCGCTGGTCTTCTCGATCAGGCGCAGCATGCGCATTTCGCGATTGGTGACGAACAAGATCGCGTTGCCGGCACGTCCTGCGCGCCCGGTGCGACCGATACGGTGCACGTAGGATTCCGGGTCGTAGGGAATGTCGTAGTTGACGACATGGCTGATGCGATCAACATCAAGCCCGCGCGCCGCGACATCGGTCGCCACCAATAAATCGAGTTTGCCGCTTTTAAGGTGATCAATCGTTCGCTCGCGATGTTTTTGCGGCATGTCGCCGTTGATGGCACCGCTGGCGAAGCCGCGCGCTTCCAAACGTTCGGAAAGTTCGACCGTGGCGTTCTTGGTGCGAACAAAAATCAGTACGCCCGCAACTCTTTCAGTCTCCAGAATGCGGGTCAGCGCGTCGAGTTTATTCAGGCCCGCGACTTTCCAGTAACGCTGGCGAATGGTCGCGGCGGTCACTGTTTCGAGGCGGATGCTGACTTCTTCGGGATCGCTCAGATAGCGTTCTGCAATCTGGCGGATTGGTTTCGGCATGGTCGCCGAGAACAAGGCGGTCTGCCGCTCACGGGGGCTTTGCTCGAGGATCCACTCAATGTCCTCGATGAATCCCATGCGTAACATTTCGTCGGCTTCATCGAGCACGAGATGCTTAAGCCTGCTCAGGCTCAAGGTCCCGCGGCGCATGTGGTCCATCACCCGACCCGGCGTGCCAACCACAACATGGACCCCGCGTTTCAGTGCCCGCAGCTGAATGCCATATTCCTGTCCGCCATAAATTGGCAGCACGTGAAACCCACGCAGATGGTTGGCATAGCGTTGGAAGGCTTCAGCGACCTGGATCGCCAGTTCCCGCGTCGGTGCGAGTACGAGAGCCTGAGTGCGCTGATCCTCAATATCAATGTCGCTTAACATTGGCAGCGCAAATGCCGCGGTCTTACCGGTGCCGGTCTGGGCCTGGCCTATCAGGTCATGGCCGGCCAGGAGCGGCGGGATGGTTTGCGCCTGAATGGCCGTGGGTACTTCGTAGCCGACATCGTCGAGGGCAGCGAGGATAGTAGGCGAGAGGCCCAGATCCGCGAAAACGGTCGTCGGTGAAGCCGGGTCGTTCACAAAGTGTTCCTTGGGCGGGGGCGGTCAACCCGGGCGGCGGATTATAGAGGCAATCGGTGACGAGCGGTGTTTGGCTCCGAGGTGATAACACCGACGACGCGGTGTTTCTATCTAAAGAACGTTCAGATGCCTAGCCAGCGGTGTCCGTGGCGACCGGGGTGGCGTTCGCACGATC
>CAXGUU010000049.1:0-14158 GCA_964012875.1 uncultured bacterium | reverse complement strand
CGCTGGCGGCCGCGTCCAGATCGCGCGGGCCGATTACAGTATCAGCTACCCTGACGACCGCCGCTTGGTCACGCCATCAATGTCGTTCCCACTGGGTGAAGGCGGGCTTGAAGTTGATCCCGAAGGCCGAGCGCTGCGCCTGGTCGCCGGCCAGAACGGAGAAGAACAGACCACCATCGCAGGTGTGACTGAGGACGGACGCGTGGTATTGATGCGCGCTGAAATTGAAACGTCATTTCTGGACGATGAAGCGACGACCAGCATCACCCATGCACACCTGCCGATCGACGGCGGCGAATTGACGCACTTGTTGATCAATGTCGAACAGCGTGAGCTTTACGTCGCCGACAGCGTTGGCTTTCTGTCGCTCTACGACATCAGTGACATGACGGCAATCAGCCTTGTTGATCGCGCCCCGGCTGCCTCCCCCGGCGCCCGGGTAACGTCGTTGGAAAGTCTCGCCGGCGGTATCTCGATCCTGGTCGGCGATGACAAGGGGGCGTTGTCGCAATGGTTCCCGGTGCGGGACAGTAACAATGAATATTCGCTGGCCAAGGTCCGGGATTTCGAATCCATGGGGGCGGCAGTTCGTCATATCGCCTCGGAGTACTTCCGCAAGTCGTTTGCTGCGGTCGATGGCAACGGCGACCTTGCTCTCTACCACACAACGGCCGAGCGTCGGGTGCTCGATATGCCGCTGGCGGAAAAATCTGTGCGCACGCTTGCGTTATCACCGCGCGCAGACGCCGCGCTCATAACGACCGCCGCGGGATCGCTTCAGCACTTCACTATCCACAATGAGCATCCGGAGGTGTCGTTGTCGGCGCTGTGGCGGGAAGTCTGGTACGAGAGTCGCAGCCGCCCGGAGTATGTTTGGCAATCGTCTTCGGCGAGCAGCGACTTCGAACCCAAATTCAGTTTGATGCCGCTGACATTCGGTACCCTGAAAGCGACGTTCTATTCGATGTTGTTCGCAACTCCAGTGGCGATATTGGGCGCGATTTACACTGCTTATTTCATGACCCCGGCGATGCGTTCAATCGTGAAGCCGTCTGTTGAGGTGATGGCGGCACTGCCAACGGTGATTCTCGGCTTTCTGGCTGGCTTGTGGCTCGCCCCTTTGCTCGAACGCGAACTCCTCGGGTTCCTGTTGGCCGTGCCACTGGTGCCCTTGGTTATCCTCGCAGCGGCGTGGTTGTGGACACGTTTGCCGTCCGCAGTGCGCGCTTTGGTACCGGATGGCTGGGAGGCGCTGTTGCTGGTGCCGGTTATTTGCGCCGGCGCATGGTTGAGTGTCGCACTCGGAAGCGCGGGCGAGGTGTTGTTTTTCAACGGCAGCCTGCCGCAGTGGCTGACTGCTGAATATGGCGTTACTTATGACCAGCGCAACTCCCTGGTGGTTGGTATCGCGATTGGTTTCGCGGTGATACCGACCATATTTTCCATCAGCGAAGATGCTGTATTCAGCGTGCCTCGCTCGCTGACCATGGGTTCACTGGCGCTTGGAGCGACGCCCTGGCAAACAGCGCTCAGGGTCGTTCTCCTGACTGCCAGTCCCGGTATTTTTTCCGCTGTCATGATCGGCATGGGGCGTGCCGTGGGTGAGACGATGATCGTCCTGATGGCAACCGGAAATACGCCCATCATGGATCTCAACATATTCCAGGGCTTCCGTGCGTTGTCGGCCAACATCGCCGTTGAGATGCCGGAGTCAGAAGTCGACAGCACCCATTACCGCATTCTTTTCCTGGCCGCACTGGTGTTGTTCCTGGTTACCTTCTTCGTTAATACCCTGGCCGAAGTGGTGCGCCAGCGGCTGCGACGCAAGTATGCGAGCCTTTAGGGTTTGATGAGCACTGAGAATCAAGCCAAGCCTGGTATTCGCGCCTGGTTCCGTTCAGGGATGCCCTGGATCTGGCTGACCGCGGGCACCGTCAGCTTCAGTCTCATCATGGTCTTCGGTCTGCTGGCCCTGATCACGCTGCGCGGGATGGGCCATTTCTGGCCACAGGATGTTGTGCGGCTTCAACTGACGTCTACCGTGGCAGATGCGAGTTACGCACTTGGCGAATTCGTGGATCAGGAAACCGTAACGGCCGCGCGGGTCAGGGCGCTCGGTATCGAGGTGCCTGAAGGGCAGGATTTTGTCGATCGCTTCCTCCTAAAAATCGGCAATCGCGATGTGGTTGGTTTCGATTTTAAATGGTTCAACGAGGCGGAATTCAGCGCCGTTGATTATCCCGACAATGTATTCGTTGCCGAGCGTGAGGAATGGGGCAATTTCTATGGCTTTGCCCGTGGTATCACCGAATCGGGACAGCCACTTGTGCTGGATGAATCCGAACTCGTCGAGGAAATCGATCGCCGTCTGGCGCGCAAACACGAACTGAAGGTGCGAATCGAGGCGATTCAGAACGACGCTATGAGCGCAGTGAACTATGAGCTTGAACGCCTCCGCCTGCGTACACGCGGACTCGAACTTGAAGCAGCGGCAGCTGATGATCCGCGCTATGGACAGATCGCCGATGCCCGGGCCGGGCTCGACCAACGCTACGAAGTCCTCTCCGCCGAGCTCGGCGAGCTCTACGAAGCGATCGAACGGGATACCCTGATCGCGGAAACGATCGAAGGCCGTCAGGTTGAAATCGGGTTTCATGCGCTGTTGCGATATTTCATGCCCAATCGAATGGGCTTGATAGATAAGTCCGCCCACTACCTGTCGAAGATCGCCGAGTTCGTGGTCGACGATCCGCGCGAAGCGAATACAGAGGGCGGCGTCTATCCGGCCATCTTCGGCACCGTGATGATGGTCATGCTGATGTCGGTATTGGTCACGCCTTTTGGCGTGGTGGCAGCGATTTATCTGCGCGAATATGCACACCAGGGCGCGCTGACGCGGATCATTCGAATCGCGGTGAACAACTTGGCTGGTGTACCGTCCGTCGTTTATGGCGTGTTTGGCCTCGGCTTTTTTGTCTACTACCTGGGTGGTTCACTGGACCGTCTGTTTTTCCCCGAGGCCTTGCCGGCACCCACCTTTGGTACGCCCGGCATGCTGTGGTCAGCATTGACCCTGGCACTGTTGACGGTCCCGGTCGTGATCGTAGCGACTGAAGAAGGACTCTCGCGGATACCGCGCGCCATTCGCGAGGGCAGTCTGGCGCTGGGTGCAACCAAGGCAGAAACCCTGTGGCGTACGGTCCTTCCCATGGCGACTCCGGCCATGATGACGGGACTTATCCTTGCAGTAGCGCGGGCAGCGGGAGAGGTTGCGCCGCTGATGATGGTTGGCGTCGTAAAACTCGCACCAGCTCTGCCTTTAGATGGCAACTTTCCGTTCCTTCATCTCGACCGCAAGTTCATGCACTTGGGATTCCACATCTACGATGTGGGGTTTCAAAGTCCGAACGTCGAAGCAGCGCGCCCATTGGTCTATGCAACTTCCCTGCTGTTGGTCATCATCATCGTCACGCTCAATCTGGCTGCGATAACGATTCGCAACCGTTTGCGAGAAAAGTACAATGCAACTGAAACCTGAAGCAGAGCCCGCCCCAATGGAATCCACCACCGAAAAGTCGCAAGCAGTGGGACTGGCTCGACGGGTCGAAGTACACGGGATGCGGAAGGGTGATGCGACAGCCAACGACAGCGCTGCGAACCGGATTTGCCTGGACGTACGCAACCTGGATTTGTTCTATTCCGAAAACCAGGCGCTGAACGCCGTCAACATGACTATCCCGGAGAAGCGGGTCACGGCTTTTATCGGTCCATCCGGTTGCGGTAAGTCAACCTTGCTCAGGTGCTTTAATCGTATGAACGACCTGATCGACGATGTTCGAATCGAGGGTGAAGTGCTACTCAACGGTCAGAACATTTATGGCCGTGACATTAATGTTGCGACGCTCAGGCGGCGCGTCGGCATGGTGTTTCAAAAACCCAATCCGTTCCCGAAGACGATTTACGAGAATGTCGCTTATGGCCTGCGCATCCAGGGTGTGAAATCGCGCCGCGTGCTGGACCGGGCCGTCGAGAAGGCCTTGCGCGGTGCAGCGTTGTGGGACGAAGTTAAGGATCGGGTACATGACAGCGCGCTGGGCCTGTCGGGGGGGCAGCAGCAAAGGCTGGTTATTGCACGTGCGATTGCGATCGAGCCCGAAGTGCTGCTGCTTGATGAACCGGCGTCGGCGCTGGATCCGATTTCAACTTTGAAGATTGAACAGCTCATCTATGAGCTCAAGACTGATTACACTATCGTCATCGTCACGCATAACATGCAGCAGGCCGCACGTGTTTCTGATTTTACCGCGTTCATGTACATGGGTGATTTGATCGAATACGGTGAAACGCGCAAGCTTTTTTCCACGCCGGAAAAGAAGCAGACCGAGGACTACATCACCGGTCGTTACGGATAAAACCTGGACAAGAACGACGGCCACGGCGCCGCCGTACCGTTGGAGAAGCAGCGCATGGCTACGTCCCGATTACCCCACCATATCTCACAACAGTTCGACAGGGAGCTCGAAGATATTCGCTCCAAGGTTCTGACTATGGGTGGGTTGGTCGAGGACCATTTGCAGCGGGTTCTCGACACGCTTTCCAAGGGGGATTTCGAAGGCGCGGAGTACGTCGCCGTCAACGATTTCAGGGTCAACGCGCTCGAAGTTGAGATCGACAGCGATTGCACCGACATCCTGTTGATGCGTCAGCCGGCGGCAGGCGATTTGCGTCTGGTGCTCGCAGTTAGCAAAACGATTACTGATTTGGAGCGGATTGGCGACGAGGCGGAAAAAATTGCGCGCCTGGTATTGAACCTTAACGATACGCGCCCACTAAACAGGTATTACGTCGGCATGGTGCGGATGGGTGACCACGTCCGCCGCATGGTGTACAGCGCGCTCGATGCCTTCGCCCGAATGGATTCGGAGGCGGCATTTAAAGTGGCGCAGGAAGATCGCGAGATTGACGGCGAGACTGACGCCATCATGCGCCACCTCATCACCTTCATGATGGAAGATCCACGCTCTATCTCTCATGTCCTCGATGCGGCATTGACGGTGAGGTCCCTCGAGCGGATTGGCGATCACGCCATGAATATTTGTGAGAATGTCATTTACCTTGTCGAGGGCAAAGATGTGCGCCACGTTGCTCTGGAGCAGGTTCAGCAGGAATTGAGCTCGCGCAAATGATCCCAGCTTGGGCCGGTTTAGCCGACATCCCGCACGCCGGTATCGCGGTCGAGAGGTGGTTTGGCGACGGCGTTCGGTGAGAATCGGGCCGTAAAGCAACTGCCGCTCCCCGCCGTACTCTCAATCAGTAGCTCAGCGTCGTGGCGCGTAAGTACGTGTTTGACAATTGCCAGGCCGAGTCCTGTACCGCCATTATCGGATTGCCGGTCACGTGAATGATCGACGCGGTAGAATCGTTCGGTGAGGCGTGGCAGGTGTTCTGTGGAGATGCCACGCCCATTGTCGGTGACGGAAAATTCCGCACCGCCGGTGTCGGTCCTTGACCATCTGATTTGGACAATGCCGCGAGCCTGGGTGTACTGAATCGCATTGAAAACAATGTTCGATAAGGCGCTGAACAGTTCTTCGGGCGAACCTGTAAGGTACAGGTCGCTGTCGACTTCAAGGGAAAACAGGTGTTCCGCCTCACCACTCACCTCGCGGGCCCGCGCGTGGACATCTGTTATAAGCGCGGCGACGTCAACGGTAACCGGATGCGGCACTGAATCTTCGCTTTCTAGCCTGGAAAGCAGCAGCAATTCTTCAACGAGTATGCGCATTCGCTCGGCTTGGGCCGTCATATGTTCGAGCGCGTTATTCCATTCAGCCGGCACCTTAGTCTGCTTCGTCGTCAGCGTTTCGAGGTAGCCGCGAAATACGGTAATCGGCGTGCGCAGTTCATGTGAAACGTTGGCAACAAAATCCCTGCGGATTTGATTGGCTCGGTGCAACTGCGTGACATCACGCGCAACCAGCAGACGCTGCTTGTCACCGTAGGGTGCGCTCAGTACGTTGAGGTGCCGGCCCGACAATGTTGGACTGTCGATTTCAATGGCGATGCTTTCGTCTAGATCTTCTCGCGCCATGAAATCCCGCAGTTTCGGATCCCGGATAAGGTTGGTGACGCGTTGTCCGACATCTTCTGGCCAACGCACGCCCAGCATTTTTTCCGCGGCGCCATTGGCCCACCGGACCTGATCCTGATTGTCGAGCACCACCGTAGCGTCGGGTAGTGCGCGCGTGGCTTGCTGAAATTGTTTGATATAGCTTGCCAGCTTTTTTTTGCGTTTGCGATGGCGGTCACGCAGGTAGTCGATTTCGAGGACCAGATCTTCGAATACGCCCACATATTCGGGCGGCTCATGTTCCTTGCGCGCGCGCACCCAGCGTAGCAGTGCCTCTAGGCTGCCACAGAGAAAAATTGTGTGGGCCAACACTGACAAGAACAGGCCCCAGGCCACCTGCCCGATGAGGGTGCCGAACAATAAGCCCACCAACATGATCCCGACCAGCCGGATTAGATCGCTAATGTGCATCAGTCGCACGCTTGCCATGAATTTTCCGAAAAGGAGATTATGCGCCCCGAACCGACCGACATGAAGCTATTCTCGGGAACTTTAACCGGCATCATCTTGGTTCCAGCGAGAAGCAGTAGCCCACACCCCGCACTGTCTGAATGTGCTTATCAGTAGCGAACGGTTCGAGTAATTTGCGCAGCCGGCGAATGTGTACATCGACCGTGCGTTCTTCGACGTAGGCGCCGGAGCTCCATACCGCGTCGAGCAGCTGGCTGCGCGTGTAGACGCGTTCCGGATGACTTAAGAAAAATTCCAGCAGGCGAAATTCCGTGGGACTCAAATCGAGCCGATTTCCAGCGCAGGTGGCTCTCTTGGATTCCAGGTCAATCTGAAACGGCCCGCCGGCCACATCCGAGGCTGTTTTACTTCGGCTCGAGCGCCGGATGACCGCGCGAATGCGCGCGAGTAACTCGCGGGTAGAAAATGGCTTGGTGACAAAATCGTCAGCCCCGATATCCAAAGCCCGCACTTTTTCGACCTCCTCACCTTTCGCGGTCAGCATGATTATCGGAATCTTGTCGGTTGTGCTTTCGCGTCTGAGACGGCGAGCGAAGTCGAGACCGGAAAGCCCCGGAAGCATCCAGTCGAGCAGAATGAGATCGGGCAGCGTCGCCTTGATCGCGCTCTGCGCGGCATCGACGTTAGCTGCCTCATGGGCGGCGTAGCCGTCGTTGGTCAGTGCAAAACAGAGCATCTGCCGAATGGCAGGCTCATCTTCAACAACGAGTACGTTAAGTGACATGGTGGGTGTAACCCCTCTGTAGGGCCGCTAATTATTACACCGGTGAAATGTTACCGTCTTATGAAAAATATGGCGTTTTAACGGTTTAGCAGTGTGCGTCCATGCCGGATCGCCCGATTGGAGCGAGCCGGCCAAGCTGAATTTTCGGGAAGAATTCCTGGCGAATTCGCCCGCCACCCGAAAAGAACCGGCTCGCTGCCCACGCTGCCCGGACCTAAGCTTGAGTTCCTAAATCGATGACACGGGCCACAAGGAGATGTCTGCATGGAAACAATGGATGGCCGTCGGTTTGTTCCTGGTTGCGATGGTCGCGACGGCTGCCGACAGGATTAACCTCAATCGGGCTGACGCGGAAACCCTTGCGGCCGAGATCAGCGGTATTGGACCGGCTAAAGCGGAAGCCATCGTTGCGTTCAGGGAAGCTCACGGGCCGTTCAAATCCGTCGATGCCCTGCTACTGGTGTGCGGAATCGGCGAAGCGACGCTGAAGAAAAATCGCGATCGTCTGAGTGCTGCTACTGATTAGCACCCGTACCCCCCCCCTCCTTGGATTTTTCCCTAGTCCACGCCGGCGTCACGGTCGCGCCGGTTTTTTTGCCTGTAATCAGGGGCTAAGGTATGCTTCGGCGCCGCCGCGGGCCGCTGTCGTCCGCGCCTGTCGAATGGTTTCAGCGACTCGCTGTCGTCGTCCCGAGGGCGTTAATTCAGCCGTAGCAAGTACCATCGACATCGGCAGACCTCTCGCCTGCAATTGGTCCACCGAATCCGTCGAACCATACTGATTAGCAACCCAGGCAGGCTCGCGCGAAGGGCGCATAAATCTGATGCAAAAGCTGCTCACCGAGCGCTACGAACCGGCGGCTATCGAGCCGGCCGTCCAGGAATTCTGGTCACAGAACCAGGTCTTCAAGGTCACTGAAGATCCCGACCGCGAAAAGTTCTATTGCCTGTGCATGTTCCCCTATCCGAGCGGGCGCCTGCACATGGGGCATGTGCGAAACTACACTATCGGTGACGTCATATCGCGCTATCAGCGGATGCTCGGCAAGAATGTCATGCAACCAATGGGATGGGATGCGTTCGGATTGCCGGCAGAAAATGCCGCCATCGAAAACAAGATCCCGCCGGCTGAATGGACGCGTTCAAATATTGAATATATGCGCGCGCAGCTGGAACGCCTCGGTTTCGCTTATGACTGGGATCGCGAACTGGCTACCTGCGAGCCTGACTACTACCGCTGGGAGCAGTGGTTTTTTGCACGCCTGTTTAAAAAAGGGCTGGTTTATCGCGATACCGCGGTGGTGAACTGGGACCCGATAGAGCAAACAGTACTCGCCAACGAGCAGGTCATTGACGGCTGCGGGTGGCGCTCCGGCGTGCCGGTGGAGCGGCGCGAACTGCCGCAGTGGTATTTGCGCATCACGGCTTATGCGGACGAACTGCTGGAAGAGCTTGATCGCATGGATCACTGGCCGGAAGCAGTAAAAACTATGCAACGCAACTGGATTGGTCGGTCCGAAGGTCTCTCCATCAAATTTGCGCTGGCCAATGGTACGGGCGATCTGGAAGTGTTCACGACCCGGCCCGACACGCTGATGGGCGCCACTTATATGGCGGTTGCACCGGAGCATTCGTTGGCGCGTGAGGCAGCAGCATCCAATCCAGAGCTGCAGGGTTTTATCGACAGCTGCCGGTCGCAATCGACCTCCGAGGCGGTGCTCGAAAAAATGGAAAAGCGCGGCATGGCCTTAGGGCTCGATGTCACCCATCCGCTAACCGGCGACCCGATGCCGGTGTGGGTCGCAAATTTCGTGTTGATGGGCTACGGCACGGGGGCCGTGATGTCTGTGCCCGCGCATGATCAACGCGATTACGAATTCGCTGAAACCTACGGTCTGCCCATACGGCAGGTCGTGGCGCCGGTCGACGGCAGCGAAATCGCAGCTGGTGAGGCGTTTACTGACTACGGTCTGGTGATCAACAGCGGCGAGTTTGACGGTCTCGAATTCAAGGCCGCCTTCGATGCTATTGCCGCGCGCCTCGAGTCAGAATCCAAGGCAGAGCGGCGGGTGCAATATCGGTTGCGTGACTGGTTGGTTTCGCGCCAGCGCTACTGGGGTTGCCCGATACCTGTTGTTTACGGTGAAGACGGTCAACCGGTACCGGAGGCTGATGAGTGCCTGCCGGTGCTATTACCGGAAGACATCGAGTGGGAAGGCGTTGTTTCACCGCTACGCGACATGCCGGAATTTCTCAATACAACCCTGCCGGATGGCAGCAAGGTGCGCCGCGAGACCGATACATTTGATACGTTCTTCGAATCGTCGTGGTACTTCTCCAGGTTCGCCTGCCCCGGCGCTGACGGCATGGTCGATGAGCGCGTTGACTACTGGATGCCGGTCGATATTTACATTGGCGGCATCGAACACGCGGTATTGCACTTACTTTACGCCCGCTTCTTTCACAAGGCGATGCGTGACGCCGGTCTGGTCAAATCCGACGAGCCATTCAGCCGCATGTTGACGCAGGTGATGGTCTGTAAGGAAACCTACTTTCGCGACGCGGAAAACGGGCGCAAGCAATACTTCAATCCAAGCGATGTTGAAGTCGAAACTGACGACAAGGGACGAGCGATTTCTGCGCGCCTGAGCGCTGATGGCCAGCCGGTAGAAATCGGTGCAGTCGAAAAAATGTCGAAGTCAAAAAACAACGGCGTTGATCCGCAGACCCTGATCGATCGCTATGGCGCGGATACCGTTCGGCTTTACACGATGTTTGCCGCTCCGCCGGATCAATCGCTGGAATGGTCGGACAGCGCGGTCGAGGGTGCTTTCCGTTTTCTCAAATCATTGTGGCGATTGACGCGCGAACATGCCTCCGGCGGTACGCCGCCTGCGCTTGTGGTCGGCAGCCTGTCCGGCGAGCTGAAAACCGTTCGGCGACACATTCACGAGACCATTGATAAAGTGTCGGACGACATTTCGAGACGCTACAAATTCAATACCGCTATCGCGGCAGTCATGGAGTTGGTCAATCACTTGAATCGCCTGGACTCATCCGATGGACAGACGTTGGCGGTCAAGCAGGAAGGGCTTGAGGCGGTGGTTTTGTTATTGTCGCCCATCGTGCCGCACGCCAGCGCCGTATTGTGGGCCGGCCTCGGTCACGAAGATCCTGTCACCGACGTCAGCTGGCCGCGCGTCGATGACAGCGCGTTAGTTCGCGATGAGATTGAGCTGGTAGTGCAGGTCAACGGCCGCAAACGGGCAGTGATTTCGGTTGGGGCCGATGCCGACAAGCCTGACTGTGAGGCAGCGGCCCTTGCAGATGCGAACGTCAAGCGCTTTACTGCTGGTAAAACTGTGCGGAAAATCATCGTTGTGCCTAAAAAACTGGTGAACATTGTTGTCGCCGAATAAATACCCGCCCCTCATTCGCATCGCGTCATTGCTGTTGCTGGCCGTGATGCTTGCGGCCTGTGGCGGTTGGCACCTGCGTGGTACCCAGGGCAGCACTGACAAGCAGGCGGCGCTGAACAACCGGATTTTTGTCAAGTCCACCGGCGCGCGTTATGTCGGCCCAGCTCTGAGAAAGGAGCTTTCCGATCGTGGTGCGGAGCTCGCGTCCGAACGGACTGAGGCCGACCTGGTTGTTGAAGTCATCGGCCAACGTTTCGACCGGCGCATATTGGCGGTCGATCCCGCGCGCGGCAAGGTCAGCGAGGTCGAAGTGGCTCTGTTTACGGAGTTTCTGGTTCGCGCCGCGACCGGCGAACTGTTGATTCCGCGAGAAACGATTTTCTGGCAGCTGGATTACACCTTTGACGAAGGATCAGTCCTCGGCACGACGGAGCAGGACAGCGTAGTACGGGGTGATCTGGCAAAGTTTGCAGCGACGGCGATTGCGCTCAGGGTAGCGGCTTTGAAACTGCCGCAGTCAACCGCCACAGGTAAAGACGTCGTTGAACAGAGTTCCGGCGCAGGCCAATAGAAACGGGCTCGAAAATAGTTGAAGTAGTGCTGACGGGGGTTTTGTGCAGTACCGTCGCGACTCGGGACTTTCGTCCAGCAATGGGCTAGGCAGGCACGCCAGAAACGATGCCGCAACAATCTGCAGACAGCTTGCTTGAAGCCCTGGGCTCTGCCCAAGGTCTGACGCCCATGTATTTCGTCTATGGAGACGAGCCTTTGCAGACGACAGAGATCGTCGATGCCTTGCGCGCGGCGGCAGAGCGCCTTGGGGTTTCTGAACGCAGAGTCATCTCCATCGAAAGCAGCTCGGACTGGGATGAATTGCGCGCTGAACAAGGGGCAATGTCCCTGTTCGCCAGCCAACGCCTGATCGAGGTGAGGCTTGGCGCCAAGAAGCCGGACAAGCGCGGCACTGAAGTGCTTGAGGGCCTTGTTGATGGTCTACAAAGTGATGACGTTTACCTCGTGACCGCGGCCAAGCCAGATGCTAGGGCGCGTAACGCACGTTGGTTCAAGTTGCTTGAGCAACACGCTCTCAGCGTCAACGTGCGGGATCTGCCGGCGCGGCAATTGCCATCGTGGCTGAGACGCCGGGCCGGGCGTTATGGCAAACGACTATCGACTGAGGCCGGCCAGCTGATTTCTGATCGTGTGGAAGGTAATCTGCTCGCCGCGGCCCAGGAAGTTGAAAAACTTTGTCTGACAGTCGACCACGCCGATATCGACTTGACTGATATCATCAACGCGGTCACCGACAGCGCCCGATTTGACGTGTTTCAGTTGGTCGACGCCATGCTGGGCTTCGACCTGAATCGTGCGGTCCGCGTTGTGCGTGGCTTACGCGAAGAAGGCACCGAAGCCGTCCTCGTCGCCTGGGCACTGGCGCGCGAATTGCGTTCGCTGTGCGTTATGGCCGAAGCCGTTAACCGTGGTGAAAACGTCGGCCGCGTGCTCGATCTGCACCGGGTCTGGAGTAATCGAAAATCGCTGACCGGGCGCGTGTTGCAGACCTTTACGGTCGCCGAGATGGCGAGCTTCCGGGTCGAGATCAACCGCATCGATATGGGCATCAAGGGCGCCAGAACGGCGTTGCCATGGGACGAAATAGAATGCCTGCTGATGCGCTTCTGCGGCGGCCGGCAGGCTGCCGTCAGCTGAGCGCCAGGCTACCGACAGTGTCTTCGCGGGTCAGACCGGATTCGTACTCAGCGATGCCTTGCAGTTAAACTGCGCCTCCCCCAATCCGCGAAATCGCCTATGGAACATGGCTGCACGAGCTAACAAAGGTACTGGTGACATCGACGTTTATGTAGACGACCTGGTAGCGCGCGCCCGCGCGGCAACGCCATCGATGGCCGAGGCCAGCACGGCGGCCAAAAATGCTGCATTAGTGTCCGTTGCGGCGACGATTCGTGAGCGTGAGGACGCCATACTGGCGGCCAATCACGAAGATCTTAAGGCCGCCGCGGGTCTTGAACAGGCGCTGCTTGACCGGCTGGAGCTGACGCCCGATAGGGTGCAGAGCATGGCCGACGGCGTGCTCGAAGTATCCGAGTTACCCGATCCGGTCGGGCAAATGTCTGAATTCAAATACCGGCCAAGTGGCATTCAGATTGGGCGCATGCGCGTGCCGCTCGGCGTCATCGGCATTATTTTTGAGTCGCGCCCTAACGTCACCGCTGATGCTGCGGCGTTGTGCCTGAAGTCCGGCAATGCGGCGATTCTGCGCGGTGGTTCAGAGGCAATGCGCTCGAACCAGCTGATCGCCGGCTGCGTCGAGGCCGGGCTTACTGCTGCCGGATTGCCGGCAGCGGGAGTCCAGGTTGTTGAACCGACGGACCGAGCGGTGGTCGGGCTGATGCTTAAACGCGACGACGCCATCGATATGATCGTGCCACGCGGCGGGAAAGGTCTGATTGAGCGGGTCAGTCGTGAAGCCCGCATGCCTGTTCTGAAGCATCTGGACGGTGTCTGTCACGTATTCCTCGATGACGCCGCCGATCCCGAAAAGGCTTATGCCGTCGCCCTGAACGCCAAAACACAGCGCTATGGCACCTGCAATACGATGGAGACCCTCCTGCTTGCGCCGGGAATTGCCGCGCAGGTATTGCCGCGGCTGGTGCAGGCGTTCACAGCCGCTGGCGTTGAGCTACGTGGATGCGCCCGCGCCCGTGCGATTTCGGCCGACATCGGTAAAGCCAGTGAGGACGACTGGTACGAGGAATACCTTGCCCCGATTCTCGCGGTGCGCGTCGTCGACGACCTTGACGCGGCTGTTCAACACATCCGGCAATACGGTTCGGCGCACACTGATGCGATAGTGACCGAAAATTACACGCGTGCGCGGCGTTTTTTGAGTGCCGTTGATTCCAGTACCGTGATGGTGAACGCTTCGACACGCTTCGCGGACGGTTTCGAGTTCGGCTTAGGTGCTGAGATCGGCATCAGTACGGACAAGTTTCATGCCCGCGGTCCGGTCGGCCTCGAAGGCCTGACTTCACAAAAGTGGATCGTGCTCGGGGACGGTCATATCCGTCAGTAACGCAGTACGATTGAGGGCCATATGAATTCGATCGGAATTCTCGGCGGCACATTCGATCCGGTCCATAACGGGCACCTGCGCATCGCCATAGAAGTCGCCGAGGCGTTCGGCTTTGAGGAGGTTCGTCTGATCCCGCTAAGTACGCCCCATCATCGACCACCGCCATCTGCGAGTGACGTTGATCGCGAGGC
The DNA here is from genome assembly GCA_964012875.1 of uncultured bacterium. GTDB lineage: Bacteria > Pseudomonadota > Gammaproteobacteria > CAXGUU01. Next base: position 129 of record CAXGUU010000049.1, on the reverse strand, counting down.
GATGTTGAACGCCGCGATTGAGCCGCCTTTAGTGCTGGACGCCTGCGAACTGGAACGCGAAGGGGTCAGTTACACTGTCGACACCCTGACAGCGTTTCGCGACAGGCGGCCGGACTGCACTTTGAACCT
>CAXGUU010000048.1:0-14422 GCA_964012875.1 uncultured bacterium | reverse complement strand
GATGAATACGCCGCGCGCCGCAACCTTGATCCCGCCAGAATATTTGCCATCATGCGCTCAGAAAGCGCCTTCACCACGGACGCCCGCTCGCCAGCAGGTGCACTCGGGTTGATGCAACTGATGCCGGCAACGGCTCGTGAAACGGCCAGACGAACCGGTACAAAGCTGGGTAGCGCAAAAGAACTCTACTCGCCGAAAACCAATATTTCGCTCGGCAGCGCTTACCTCGCTCATTTAGCCAGCCGTTACAACGGGCATTTCGCAATGACTGCCGCGGCTTACAATGCCGGACCGCATCGGGTGCGCCGCTGGCGCACCCAACAATGCGAAGACGCGGAAATCTGGATTGAGTCGATTCCATTGCAGGAAACACGCCGTTACGTGCGTCGTGCCTATTTTTACGCCGCAGTTTACGAATGGCGGCTACAGCGACCAATCACGAAAATGGCCGCTAACCTTTCCGCCGTGCCGCCACGAAATCAAAGTGCCGGCCAATGCGGTTAGAAACGGTCGCAAAAATAATCGCGGTAGCGCCGATGTCTGTCTTCGTGCGGTTCAAGGCGCGAGGAACCTGGTTTAGCATGGCCAAATGAGTGACAAGCAACACACAAATGCGCGAAAACGGCTATCGGCCCTCCGGGTTGGGCCTGAAAAGCATAGCTACCGCAATTATTTTTGAGACCGCTTCGAAGCAAACACGAAAAAAACATGAATAAAACTGTTGCGATTATTGGAGGTAGTGGGTTTATTGGCCGCGCACTGGCCAGCCATCTGGCCCACGGCGCTGCGCGAGTCAGAATCATTACGCGCAACCGCGAGCATGCCCGCGCATTATGGCCGCTACCTGATGTTGAAATTGTTGAGGTCCCCAGCTACAACCGCAGCGACCTTGCGTCGTCACTGAACGGCGTTGACGGGGTCGTCAACCTGGCGGGCATTTTGAATGAGCGCGGTGATAACGGTACGGGATTTCGCAGTGCACATGTCGATTTAGTGCGCCACCTTGTCGAAGTCTGCAAGTCGTCACGTATCAGGAATCTGATTCATCTGAGTGCGCTCAACGCCGACAGCTGTGCCGAATCGTACTACCTGCAGACAAAAGGAGGAGCGGAGGAACTGCTGGCAAATGCTGCGTCGGGAGATTTCGGCGTCACAATTATCCGTCCGTCAGTTGTCTTCGGACCTGAAGACAAATTTACCAATCGATTCGCACAAATTCTTCGGCTTTGTCCGCACGTGCTCCCGCTTGCCTGCGCGCACGCTAAACTGCAGCCCCTACACGTGAACGACTTGATCGTGGCAATGTCCGTGCTGCTGAACGAACGTGTCGCCGGGGTACGGCGGATCGATCTCGGCGGCCCTGAAGTGCTCGAGCTCGCGGACTGCGTACGCATAGTCGCGAAGGCGATGGGCCGCCCGACCGTGGTTGTGCCGCTGCCGGCGATAGTATCTGCCATTCAGGCGAACTTCCTGGAATATGTACCGGGTAAACCATTCTCGCGAGATAACCTGCGTGCGCTTGGAATTGACTCCGTGTGTCTGCAGACCAACGGTTTTTCAAATCTCAATATTCGACCGAAGCCGATGAGCGAAATTGTGCCCAGCTATCTGGCGCCGAGTGACTCGAGACACCGGCTTTATGAGTACCGCGCCAAACAGGGCGGGAGTTGAGACGGGCACTGCCGGTGGCACGCCGATTCGATTTAACATGCGTGGTCAGCTCGCTGCAGACACACTGGGCAGCCCCTTGCGCCGGCTTCGGCGGCGCCCGGAACGAGCGACGGTGAAAATTTACGAGGTTGGCGGCGCCGTTCGCGATGACTTGCTGGGACGCACGGTCGCCGATCGTGACTGGGTTGTTGTCGGCAGTTCCGAAGCTGAACTCAAGGCGCTCGGATACCGGCGCGTTGGCGCCGACTTTCCCGTATTTCTGCACCCACAAACAAAGGAAGAATACGCGCTCGCTCGCACCGAGCGGAAATCGGGACACGGCTACAAAGGTTTCGTCACCGACAGTTCTGAATCGGTCAACCTGGAGGACGATCTGGCGCGTCGCGATTTCACAGTCAATGCCATGGCGCGAGCTACGGACGGCACGATTTTTGATCCGTTCGGTGGACAAGATGACCTGGCGGCGCGCGTACTGCGGCACGTTGGCCCGGCCTTCGTCGAAGACCCGCTACGACTGCTCCGGGCGGCCCGGTTCAGTGCCAGGCTCGATTTCAGTATCGCCCCTGAAACAATGGACCTCATGCAACAAATAACCGCATCTGGCGAGCTCGAAACCATCGCCCCGGAACGAGTGTGGCAGGAGCTACGCGCAGCGCTGAATACCGATAATCCGCGGTGCTTCATTGAAGTACTGCGCGAGTGCGGCGCTCTTGCTGCTTTGATGCCGGAAATCGACCGCCTGTTCGGCGTTCCGCAACCCGAAAAATACCATCCAGAGATTGATACGGGCCTACATATCCTGCTGGTGCTCGATCAGACCGTCGCACTCGGGGCCGGCGAAGCGGTGCGATTCGCTGCCCTGGTTCATGATCTCGGCAAAGGCACTACGCCTGCAGAAATTCTACCGAGCCATCGCGGTCACGAGGTACGGGGCGTTGAACTGATCGAGGAATTTTGCGATCGCCTCCGGGTACCACGCGAACATCGCGAGCTCGCAGCGGTTGTCTCGAGGCTACACACCCGAGTCCATCGCGCGCTGGAAATGCGACCGGGCAAGTTGCTTGAGTTGCTGGAAGAAGCCGACGCATTCCGCCGCAACCGCCGCTTCGAACAAATACTTCTGGCCTGCAAGATTGATGCGACCGGACGCACAGGTCTGAGCCACCTGCCTTACGAGCAAATCGAGCGCTTGCGTCAGGCTTATGCGGTCAGTAACGCGATTGGCGCGGGCGACGTCGAGGAGCCGCGGCCACGCGGTCGCGAGCTGGCGCTAGCGATTCGTGAAAAACGCCTTGCGGCAATCACTCGCAGCGGAATTTAATGGCGTAACCCGAGTCGGACTCCCCCGGCGCGCCGGGTATGATTTCGCCGGCCCCGCTCAAGCGAAATGATTCGCTCTTTATCTCGAATCTTTCGTAAGTGCTGGCGCGATATAGGGTCTTTTTTAACGACGAGATCGTTTTGAACATGGCGACCGATTGAAATCACGGGCTGCGCGGCGTTGACCATCGCAAACTGGCCTTCGTATTCCAACACGCAGCTATCGTAGGCATTCGCCTCGCGTGCCGGCGGTTGTTCTTCGCTATAGGCTGTGATCGATTCCACATCCCAGATAATCTCGTAGAGCTCGAAATGCTCCAGGGAAACGAAGTTCCATGTCTCATCGTCGACATAGCGCGAAACCGCGCGAAAAATGCGCGACAACTGATCGATTAAGTGACGGGTCGCCAGGGTCTGCTCTGCTTTTGCGTTACTTGCAGCCCATATGGCGATCTTGGTCGTTTCACTGACCAGTACGTCACCTTCGGCCGGAATCGCACCGTAATGAAGCCCGATCCGCATGCTGATACGTCGGTCATCGTCGTTACCGTATTGTTCAAACAGTTCAACGTGGATTTCCGACGCCACGGTGGCCGCGTCGGTCGAATCGTCGAAGATAGCAATGCCCTGATCGCCAACTTCGGCGATAGCTTCGCCCTTGTGCTCAACGTAATATTGTTTGAGCGTATCCGGGCACTTCATCATCATGGCCCGCGCGCGATCGTCACCGAGCGTTTCGTACAGTGCCGTTCTGCCGACAATGCCGGCCTGCATAACCGCCTTGCTGGTGGTGGGTTGCGCGTCGTCCGCCATAAGCTTGACCATACGCGAAACGACCAGGCGGGGTTACAGGATGGTACCCGCCCCTCCCGGGAACACGGTAAGAAGACCGCGGCTCAGGATTTATTGCCCCAGAGTTGTTCCAAACGCTGATCGCGCCCGCAGTTATAACGGTAGAACTTGTAGCGCAGCGGATTCTTAAGATAGTAATCCTGGTGATATTCCTCGGCTCGGAAAAACTCGGTGGCGGCAGTAATTTCGGTCCGAATCTCAGCAGCGAATGGCTTGCTCTTCTGAAGCGCAGCCAGAGACTCCTCGGCAGCCTGACGCTGTGATTCGCCGTGGAAAAAGATGCCCGGACGATACTGGGAGCCGCGGTCGCAGAATTGCCGGTCGTCGGTCGTCGGATCGATATTTCGCCAGAACACTTTCAATAGTTGCCTGTATGAGATTCTGGCCGGGTCAAAAATAATTTGTATGGCCTCAGTATGGCCGGTTGAGCCAGAAGAGACCTGTTTATAGCTGGGATTAGGCGCGTGCCCTCCGATATAGCCTGCAATTGTCTGCGTAACGCCATCGAGCTTGTCATAGGGTGGTTCCATGCACCAGAAACAGCCGCCGGCAAAGGTTGCCATTTCCAGCGCCGCAGATGCGTCTGCCGATATCTGATTTTTATCCGCGCGAACATCCGCATGAAACCAGGCGAGCGTTGTGGCGCACACCATTGCAACAGCAAAAAAGGCAACGCCAGTAATTGATCGTCCCATGTTGATTCCCAACTTCGCAGGTAGCAGTTCTGACCGGCAACCCGACGATAAGTTGCATGGCGCAAAATCTAGAGGACAAAGACTATCAGCACAGCGCCCAAAACGAACCGGTAAAAAACGAACGGCAGCATCCCGATTCGGTTCACGAAATTCAAAAACAAGTGGATGCACACAAACGCGCTCGAGGCTGACAAGGCGACAACGCCAAACATCGGTCCCCAGTCAACGCTGACCGATTGCTCGACCAACTCCAATACGGCAACCCCGCTGGCCAGTACGATGACGGGAATCGACAACAAAAATGAAAACCTGGTCGCCGCTTCCCGCGTCAACCCGAGCGCGAGTCCGGCAGTAATGGTAATCCCGGAACGCGACGTCCCCGGTACCAGTGCAAGCGCTTGCGCGCATCCGACGAGCAATACATCGCGCAGATTCAAAGTTCGGATTTCGCGCGTCTGGCGACCCCGCCGATCGGCCCACCACAGCAGCGCACCGAACACGATGGTCGTCGTCGCGATCACCTCGGTGGTTCGCAACTGTCCCGAAATAAAATCGTAGGCGGCGAGCCCGAACAGGCCCACGGGAATCGTGCCCGCCACGATGGCCAAGGCGAGGAAACCATCGCCAACAATGTGACGCCGCTGACACGAGTGCAGCGCATCGACTGAAAGCGTATGCAGATCACGCCAGAAATACGTGCACACGGCAATGAGCGTGCCCAGGTGGGCGGCGACATCGACCGCAATGCCCTGATCAGGCCATTGCGTCAGATATGGAATCAACACCAGGTGACCGGAACTCGAAATAGGCAGGAACTCAGTAAAACCCTGGATAAGCGCGATGGTTAACAGATGTAGTTCCGTCATTTCGAAGCACCAGTGTCGTAGCCACCCAGCCGGTGTGTCTGGTCATTTCGAAATTCGGCTATGCCAGGGTGATCGCCGGTTGCGAGCATCATGACTTTGATCACCTCGCCCATTTCACCGGGCAAAAGCAGGCGCTTGGCATGCTGGGCCAGCGCATACTGCCGCGAGGCATCGCCGCCAGAGGCGTTGGCCATGATTATTTCGAGATCATTGTCGATCAGGAAATTTGCCTGGGTTGTAAAGCCCGCAACCTCGAACCCGACGTCGAGAGCAAGTTCTGCAAGCGTGGAAAAATCAACCGATGTCGTGATGTCCTGCCCGCCCGGGAGCCAGAACGGATTGTCATGGACGTGATGGCGGTAATGACACTTGAGAGTGCCGTCGGTTCGGGATTGGTGCAGAAACTCATGCCGTGGATAGCCATAGTCGACGATGACTATTACGCCCCTGCGAAGCCGGCTTTTGATCGCCGCGAGCCACGAGCCCAACATTGGAATCGTCTCTGAAACGTAACCATTCCCAAGCTGGCCCGCCAGGCGTTGCAGCGATTCAGGTCCAGTTACAGCCGGTACTGGTTGCCAGCAAAAACCTGCCTCCCGGCAGCCGACCGCCAGCTCAGAGAATTCGCCGTCTTCAACCTGCCAGCGCTTGGCCGGCATCGCATCGATGACTTCGTTGGCGATGATCAGCCCGCAAACCTCCTCGCCCAGATGATCACTGTGCCAGACGACCCGCTCATCGGCCATCGGCAGCCTTTCTGCGAATAACGTCTGCTGACGCACCCGCAATGATTCACTCGGCTCGACAATGTGATAACGCCAAAGCGCGTCCTCGTCCCCGGCCATCAACTGACGCACAACCGTCATGGCCAGACGCCCACTGCCGGCGCCGTATTCAACGATATGGGTGTCGCTTGCTGACATCGAATTCTGGATCCAACCGGCTACGCAGGCATTGAACAGATCACCGGATTCCGGCGCAGTAACGAAATCACCATCAGGCCCGAATATTGGGTGCTCACTCGCGTAGTAGCCCAGTCCCGGTTCGTAAAGTGCCCGCTGCATGAAATGATCGAACCCGATACAGCCATGCGAACTTTCGGCAATATCATGCCTGAGCATGTCCTCGAGTTGTTGCGACCGTTCTAGCGTCGCTTGATCGGGATCCGGTAAGCTTGAAAGCAGATTCATTTGTTGAGGGGGCTCGCCTTTAAGGCTGGCTTTGCATCATAAGCGCTGAAAACCAATCTGCCACCCGCGGCTGGGCCCTCGTCACAGGGGGTGCGGTCCGGCTCGGCGCCACAATCTGTCGTCGACTTCACAGCGATGGCCATAACGTCATCATCCATTACCACCAATCCGCCGACGCTGCCCACGACCTGGCGGAGGCATTGAACGCGCGCCGGTCAAATTCTGCCGCCTGTGTGCAGCAAAATCTGTCGGTAACCGACGCGCACATGCTGCTCGTTGACGCGGTTGCGAAGCTTACGGTCGATCTCCGTGTGCTCGTTAACAATGCAGCAGTATTTCTACCGACGACCCTGAGCGACGGCGACGACACGCAGTGGCAGGAACTTTTTTCGCTGAACGCCCGCGTGCCGTATCAAGTTGCCGTTGCGGCGCGTACGCTGCTGCAAGAAAACGGCGGCGCGATTGTGAACATAACGGATATTCACGCTGATCGCCCGCGCAAAGGCTACGCCATTTACGGCGCCGCAAAAGCCGCGCTGGCCTCTTTAACACGCTCGCTGGCGCTCGAACTTGCGCCCTCAGTCCGGGTTAACGCGATCGCGCCCGGTGCAATTCTTTGGGCGGCGGACGAATCTGAATCTGTGCAATCGAAAGTTATCGACGCGGTGCCGCTGGGTCGAATCGGTCGTCCGGAAGATATCGCAGGCGCGGTGAGTTACCTCGCCCAGGCCGATTATGTAACCGGACAGACACTTTGTGTTGATGGCGGTCGCACGCTGAACATGTAACCGGTTTTACCGCCCAAGGTCCCCTACTCAGACAGAAATCAGAGCGCTTTGATTGTTCAGTCCCCGGCAACGCCGATCGGCGGTAATCCCGATCCTAGAAACCAACGCTCGAACTCGGCGTCATACCACCACATCTGTTCGTCCCGTATCGTTTTCAGGACCCCTGAATCGATTTCATAGTACTCAATTGCGGCCACGACCCGCCCCTCCGAGCCCTCGTCAGCCAGCAGGAACACGGTGTTCTTGTAGGAGGTGACGCGATAACGGGCAATGCGATCGAGATCTATTTCAATCGCCTTACCATCCTTGCTGCGGACATAGTCGGCCGCCTCATCAAAATACCCCCAGCGCATGAGCTTGCCATACGTCTTAGTAGTCGATTCGAAACTTATCGCGCGCGACTTTTTGGCAATCGGCGTGACCCCGGAGCAACCGACAATGCACAACGCTGCGAGCATCAGACCGAGCCATTTAAAGACCGGGTCCCACGGGCGCAGAATCTTGAAACTATGCAAAACGTTACCTCGGATGGGGAATATCAGCCTTCATGCGCCCGATACTCAATTGGGCGTATCGCCGCATCCCCTAGTTCAGCACATATTTCGGTCAGCGTGACACCCCTGTCAGGATGTATCCAGTCCGGCAACAAATCCGCTAACGGTAGCAGCACGTGCGCGCTTTTTCCGAACTCGCTGACTGGCGGCAAGTAGGATTCGCTCACCGCAGGTTCAGCAGTAGTATCAACAAGCATCAAAACATCGAGGTCCAGCGCCACGGCGCTCGGCTCGTTGCGGTCTCTTCCGCAAAGTCGTTCGACTTCCCTGCACTGATCTTTGAGTACGGACATAGTGGGCGCACATATCAAGCCGACCACCAGGTTCAGGTAGTCCGCGCCCTGCCCCGTGGTGTCCTTGCTTGTATACATACGCGAGCGCTGGGCAATCCTAAATCGTGCCGCCAACAGTGCCATGCCGCGCGCAATATTATCCTCGGCAAGCTGGTTACTCCCTACGCCGACATAGGCGATTCGGCTCGCCCGTTCAATCACGTGACCCGCGTTCGATCACGATTCCGACGTCACGGACGTGGCGCACAACGCCCTGCTTGTTGATGCTAAGACGAATCCACTTGATGTTGAACTCTGAAAGCACGAGAGCCGCAATACCTTCTGCCAGAGCTTCGATCAGATTGAAACTGCTCTCACGCGTGAACGCCATGATGCGATCGCTGACCGCCTTGTAATCCACAGTATCGGCGATGTCGTCGCTCGCGCCCGCGGCCGAAATATCGGTGCCAAGCTCGACGTCCATGATCAGCGTCTGACGGATCTTACGCTCCCATTCCCAGACGCCAATAACGGTGTCTATGTTGAGGTGGTTGAGGTAAATGATATCCATCAGTTCAAGTGGCTTTGACTGCCGCCGGCGATGGTAGCAAAGTTGACGTCGCCTTGATCCGGCTCACTGGTTTCGCATCCAATAGGTAGAAGCGGTCCCAAAAATAATTGCGGCGGCGCCGAGGGCTGTTGTCGTGCAGTTCAAGGCGCGAGGAGCGCGGTGTTCCTTCGCTAAATGAGTGACGAGCAACGCAGAAATGTGCGAAAACCGACATCGGCCCTCCGGGTTGGGCCTGAAAAGCCCATCTACGGCGTTGCGGCGCTGGGAAATGGAACCACTATTCCCTGCGCGCCGCGCCTTATATCTGGACTTTGCAGGCGTCAACGCCGCCACAATTATTTTTGAGACCGCTTCCAGATGCTGACTTTATCCGCGATGGTGATTGGTGCCTACTTGCTGGGTTCGATTTCGACCGCGATCCTCGTCAGTCGCATTTTGAAGCTGTCTGACCCGCGTGATGTCGGTTCGGGCAACCCTGGGGCGACGAACGTTTTGCGTTATGCTGGCAAGAAAGCGGCAGCTGTGACCCTGCTCGGAGACGCCGTCAAAGGCGTGATCCCGGTGATTGCAGGGCGCTCGCTTGGCATTGAGAGTCCCGAGATGACCTTGGTGGCGGCAGCCGCCTTTTGTGGCCATCTTTTTCCAATCTACTACGGCTTCAAGGGTGGCAAGGGTGTCGCGACATTTCTCGGCGTGAATCTAGCACTTGTCCCGATGGTTGGCCTCGTCTTCGTTCTGACCTGGCTGCTTACCGCCGGCGCCACACGCTACTCCTCACTCGCGGCATTGGTCGCGACGCTGATCGTGCCGATCGCGGCGTGGTACGCCGGCGAGCCGATGGTCGCTCTCTTAATCTATGCAGCAATGGGGGCGCTGATTTTCTGGCGCCATGGCCCGAATATCGCCAATTTGATGCGTGGCGATGAAAAGAAAATCGGGCAGAAGTCTTGAAACCCGCTAAGTCCGCGCCGCGCCAGTCACCCGTTCGAGTTCATCCAACGGCCAGCGCGGCCTGACGCCATAGGCCGGACCATCGCGCTCCCCGGCCATCATCCGACGATATCCCGCGTAAGCAATCATCGCCCCATTGTCGGTAGCGAACCTGATCGCCGGAAAAAACACCGCCACGCCCATGTCGCTTCCCAGACCGTACAGGGCAGAACGCAATGCCTGGTTCGCGCTCACGCCGCCGGCCACAACCAGTTGCGACTGGCGCGAATGCTCGAGCGCACGCCGGCATTTGATGACAAAAGTGTCGATTACCGCATCACTGAAAGCGAGCGCAATGTCGGCCGGACGGTGTCGCCGGGTCTCGCTTTCGAGTTCAGTCAGAACGGCCGTCTTCAATCCGCTAAAGCTGAAGTCGAGGCCCGGTCGATCGGTCATCGGGCGCGGAAATCTTAGGTCGCCGCGTTGTCCCGAAAGCGCAAGCTGCTCGATGGCAGGACCACCCGGATAGCCGAGCTCGAGCATCTTCGCGACTTTGTCAAAGGCTTCGCCGGCGGCGTCGTCCAGAGATTCCCCGAGAATGCGGTAGTCGCCGATATTCCGCACCTCGACCAGTTGCGTATGGCCGCCTGAAACCAATAGGGCTAAAAACGACGTTTCCGGGGCCGGATCGTCAAGCATCGGCGCGAGTAAATGCGCCTCCATGTGATGCACGCCAAGTGCCGGAATATCGAGGCTCCACGCCAAAGCGCGGGCAAAACCCGCCCCTGTCAGCAACGCGCCGGACAGACCGGGCCCCGCGGTGTACGCGACGCCATCAAGCTCATTTGCGTCCATTCCGGCGGCCCCAAGGGCATCCGAGACTAGCGGTGAAAGCTTCCTCACGTGGTCCCTGGAGGCAAGTTCCGGCACCACCCCACCATATTTCGCGTGAGTCTTGACCTGGCTGTAGACGAAATCAGCGACCAGACCACGGTCGCCATCATAGATGGCGACACCCGTTTCATCACATGAAGTTTCGATTCCAAGAATTATCATCTCGTCGGTCCTGGTTTACTGTGCTTAGAAGCTCGACTTCGCGGCCAACTCCGGCTATATTTCCGCCGCTTTCCGCGACGGTCAGCGGATATTCCAAGATGTAGCCGGAAATATCATGCCATCCGGCGGCCGCAACAGGATTTAATTACTCATGCCAAGTGTCCGCATCAGAGAGAACGAGCCCTTCGACATTGCCATGCGCCGTTTCAAACGCGCATGCGAGAAAGCGGGTGTACTGGCTGAGGTCCACCGACGCGAATTCTATGAGAAGCCGACCCAGGTCCGAAAGCGCAAAGCGGCAGCGGCTGTAAAACGCTGGCAGAAAAAAGCGGCGCGGCAGACACTCCGACGTCAACGTCTCTATTAAACCGTCGTTTTCGCCCGCATCAGGCGGCAGGCTCGCGTGATGGCGACACAAGTTTTCAAGGAAACGCTCTCCGCCGATATCAAGGCGGCGATGAAAGCGGGCGAGAAAAATAAACTCGCGGCGCTGCGTCTGATTTCTGCGGCAGTTAAGCAACACGAAGTCGACAAACGCTCCGACGTCGACGACGACGTCGCCGTTGAACTGTTGGCCCGCATGGTCAAGCAGCGGCGGGAATCCATCAGCCAGTATGAATCTGCCGGGCGGGACGACCTCGCGCAGAAAGAACACTTTGAGCTCGACCTGATTACTGCCTATTTACCCCAGCAATTGTCGGCCGATGAGATCCAGACGAAGGTCAAAGACGCTATCGCAAACACCGGCGCGTCCACCATGAAGGATATGGGCAAAGTGATGGGCGCCCTGAATGCCGAACTCAAAGGCCGCGCCGACATGATCGCAGTCAGTGCCCAGGTCAAAGCCGCACTGTCCGGCTAACGGCTTGCCGTATTAAACGGTTTCGAAAATCGCGCGGTATGTTTCGCTGACGCAATGGCGCAGCAACCCCACCCGACGGACTCTGAGCAGTGGGGCTATCGCTGCCAAGGTTTACCGGCGATGACCTTCGATAGTGGTCACCGCCGGACGACCGACCAGAGGTCGCTTTCAGCACTGTTCTGCCGGTCATACAATGCGACTCATACTCGTCGCAAACCAGGGCCAGAATGGCCGGCCGAATCCCTGAACAATTCATCGATAGCCTGATCGCCCGGGTCGACATCGTCGACCTTATCGAGTCCTATATTCCGCTGAAAAAGGCAGGACGGGAGTATCACGCACTGTGCCCGTTCCACGGCGAAAAGACCCCCTCGTTCACCGTTAGCCGGGAAAAGCAGTTCTATCATTGCTTTGGTTGTGCGGCCCATGGCTCGGCGATCGGTTTTCTGATGAACTACCGTAATCTGGAATTTCGCGAGGCCGTCGAAGAACTCGCCCAAATCGCCGGGGTCGAAATACCGGTCGAAGCCCAGGGGCCGTCGAGCGGTAACACCCGACTCGTCTACGAGGCGAACGAAAAAGCGTGCAAACGCTACGAGCAGTTGTTGCGCAAATCGGAGACGCGCGAACGCGCCGTCGGCTATTTAAAAGGGCGCGGCATTAGCGGCGAAATTGCCAAGCGGTTCCGTATCGGCTTTGCACCCGCTGGCTGGCGCAACCTTTACGACGCGCTGCGCGCGAACGAACAGGATGACAGCACCCTCGAACGCGCCGGGCTCATCATCAAGCGCGACCGCGGTGGTTTCTATGACCGCTTTCGCGATCGCATCATGTTCCCGATTCGCGACCGCCGTGGACGCGTGATTGGGTTTGGCGGACGAATTATCGATGACGGCGAGCCCAAGTACCTGAATTCGCCGGAGACCGAGGTCTTCCATAAAGGACGGGAGCTCTATGGGCTTCACGAAACGATGCAACAAGGTACGCCGCAGGAGCTGATGATCGTAGAGGGCTACATGGACGTGATTGCACTCCACCAGTTCGGCTTGAAGCATGCCGTTGCCACGCTCGGAACCGCCGTTACTGACAACCACCTCGAGTCAATTTTTCGCCATGTTCCCAGCGTCGTATTCTGCTTTGACGGCGACGCCGCGGGTCAACGTGCAGCTTGGAAAGCACTTGAAACCGCGCTGCCCAAAATGTCGGGCAACCGCGAGGTGAAATTCTGCTTCCTGCCCGACGGCCACGATCCCGATTCCGCGGTACGGGAATTTGGCGCCGAGAATTTTCTGACCAGCGGACAGAAATTCAGCCTAGCCGAGTATCTGATCAGACACCTAGCAAGCGATGTCGATACGGGTACCAGCGAAGGTCGCGCGCGATTGGTCGCCAAGGTCACCCCCTATCTGAAGTCGATTCCTGACGACACCCACCGAGCGATCGGCACCCGTCTGCTGGCAGAGACCTCACGCCTCGGGGAAGACCTGATTCGCAGTGAAATTGGTTTCGGCCAGCAACAGCGACGTATCCACCGCCGACCGCAGACGGTCGACCACTACACCCGCCGAACTTTGCAGGAACAAGCGCTGGCGATGTTGATACAGCATCCGCGGCTGGCGTCACTGCTCGACGAGGAGGCCCGCAGTATGCTCGCCGCGGAGCTCCATGATTGCGAGGGTCTTTTGCACGTGCACTCGTTAATCGGGGCAAACGCTGCGATATCCAGTGCGGTACTGCTGGAACGGTTCAGGGACGACCCGAGGAGCGAGCAGCTAGAGCAACTCGCCATGCTCGACATCAATATCCCCGACGAGGCCCTGTCGCAGGAATTTTCTGACGCCATATCGCGGCTGCAACAAGCCGCCGAGAAGGCGCGTTTTAACCGCATTACCAGCATTCCGGTAACGGAACTGACCGACGAACAAAAGCTGGTTTTGCGCAATTTCAAACAGCGCTAGCCGGTGTCGACCGGCGTCACCGCGGTCACGAGAGTCGTTCGGCAGCCCGAGGTAAGACCCACCAGAACGGCAAGAAACTGGCGATCCAGGTGTTCTCCAGCTATACTACCCGGCCGTTTTGTTGCGTCTACGCAACTAGCGCTTCCCACACTTTATACTAGACTTTCAATGGTCCCCGTAACCGGCTGACCCTAAAGAGGCTATTGTATTTTGAGTAAGACCAAGCAAGAACCCACGGAAGCTGTTGCAAACCCTGAGACGACTGCGAATCAGCAGTCGCAACTCAAAATGCTAATCGCCAAGGGCAAGGAGCAGGGCTTTTTGACCTACCACGAGGTCAACGACCACCTGCCGAATGACATCGTCGATCCGGATCAGATCGAAGACATCATCAACATGATCAATGACATGGGGATCACGGTGCACGAGACGCCGCCCGATAACGATGCCATGTTGCTTAACGATAACGATGTCGACGAAGAAGCAGCCGAGGAAGCCGCCGCCGCGCTTGCCGCGGTAGACAACGAGTTTGGGCGCACGACTGACCCCGTACGCATGTACATGCGCGAAATGGGAACCGTAGACCTGCTCACCCGCGAGGGCGAAATCAAGATCGCCAAACGAATAGAAGACGGACTGAACCAGGTGCTGTCGGCATTGGCCGATTTTCCCTCGGTCTCGCAAACGTTTCTCGACGACTACGCCAGAAGCGTTGAGGGTGAGATCAAGATCACCGACATCATTGCCGGATTTATAGACTACAGCGCCGAGGCGGAAATCCCGCAGCCGGGGCAACCGCAGGACAATAACAGCGACGACGACGACGAGGCGCCCAAC
>CAXGUU010000047.1:0-14620 GCA_964012875.1 uncultured bacterium | reverse complement strand
CGATTTCTCGAATTCTTCGAGGCGACCAACGCAGAGCCACTCGCGCATAAAAATGGTTTCGACTTCGTGCTCGAAAATCTCTTTGGACGTGTAAAAAAATCCAGGTAAGTGCCGAGCCTCATTCAAACCGGCGCGCGTGCGCTCAATAGCGGCGCGGGTTTCTGCATCGAGTGCCGACATTGCCATCAATCTCACTCCCTGGGTCTTATCGATTAGCCGATAGCGTCTATAGTAGCAACGCCGACACGCTTCAATAAACGGGCTCAAATCCGTCGCCCTTCGATTCGAAGCGCTATGCGGTACTCCCATTCGAATGAATGCTCAGGCACACTGCGGCCACGACAACCCATCCGTCGAATCCGGAAATCGCGTCACTTTGCGAAGCTCGATTAACTCGAAATCGGCCGGATTTTGAAAGCACGCTCAGGAACACCACCATGGAAGAGACAGAAGTCTATCGCAAGCAAGGGTTCGGCCAGCATTCTGGATTCGGCACGCACCCCGCATTGCTGATCGTCGATTTCGTAACAGCGTTTATTGATCCGGAACAGTATGGGGGCGGTAACATCCTAGCGGCCGTTGAACGAACCGAACCGCTGCTGAAGTGCGCGCGAAACCATCGCCTGCCGGTCGTTTATACGCGGGTCGTCTATTCCGATGACGGCGCGGATGCGGGTGCCTTTTGCCTTAAAGTGCCCGGTTTAAGTGGACTGACCGAGGACGCGCCGGCGTCCCAGATCGTTGAAGGGCTGACCCCCGAACCCGGCGAATACGTGATCCGAAAAAAACAGCCGTCCGCTTTTTTCGGTACCGACCTCGCCGCCTGGTTGATTCAACGTCAGGTCGATACGGTGATTGTCACCGGATGCACAACGTCAGGGTGTGTGCGCGCTTCAGTGGTCGATTCCATGAGCTACAACTTTCGCACCGTTGTCGCCGAAGACGGCGTCGGCGACCGGGCCATCGGGCCACACGAAGCGAACCTGTTCGACATGAGGCAGAAGTATGCCGACGTCGTTCCGACAGCAGACATCGTCTGCCATCTTGACGCGTAGGGCCTGTTGAGCGGGTCAACGGGAAAATATCAGGGGTCGGTTTTGAGCGCGAAGGCCATCAGGTGATCGCCCGCAGGTGCGGCACCAGTCCAATGACCGCCGACCGCCAACACCACGTATTGTTTACCATCCTCGCGCACCCGGTAGCTCATGGGCACCGATGCTGCCTGAGTCGGTAATTTGAGCTTGGCCAGTTCTTCGCCGTTGTCAGCATCAATAGCGCGCAAGGTGTAATCACCCCCGGTGGCGATAAAAATCAGCCCAGAAGCGGTCAGCAGCGGCCCACCGAACCCGGGTGTGCCTTCGAACCAACGGCCCACGAGCGGCACGCTGTCTTCGAAATTACCCAAGGGCACCTGCCATTTGATCTGCCCGCTGTTGAGGTCGACCGCCGCCAGGGTTTGCCACGGCGGTGACACGCAAGGTGCCTTCAGCGGCGAGGCGAGCAATTCCATCTTGATGCAGTAGGGCGTTCCCCGTTGCGGCCATTGTCGCGGACTGCCGTCACATTGGTCCCTCGGGATCAGCGTTGCAACGAAGGGCATGTGCAGGGCGTTGGCGATCATCATTTTGCTACCGGGGTCGATCGCGGGTGCTCCCCAGTTGTTGCCGCCGGTCGGAGCTGGGTACAGGATCGTACCGCGCTCGCTGATCGGCGTATATATCGGTCCGTGATCGAGGCGCTCGATGAGTTCGCGACACTGGTTGCGATCCCAGGGTGTCATACCCCAGGCATCGTTAGGTCCGAAATCCAACCGGTGAAGGGGAACCGGTAACTTCGGGAAGGGCTGAGACGCCGCCAGATATTCGCCGTCGACCTGGCCGTCCTGGGGTACGCCCCGCTCCTCCACTTCAAACAGCAATTCGCCGGTTCTTCGATCCACCACCCAGGTCAGCCCCATCTTGGTCAGCTGAACCAGAGCAGGAATGGTTTCCCCATCGCGCTCAATATCCACCAGGGTCGGTTGCGACGGCACATCAAAATCCCAGATGTCATGGTTCACCGTGCGCACGTGCCAGCGTACTTCGCCGGTCGTCGCGTCAAGCGCAACGATTGAGCTCGAGTAATGATCGAGGTGGCCATCGCGCTGACCACCATAGTAATCGGGCGAACTGTTACCGGTGGGTACGTACACCAGTCCCATAGCCTCATCGACCGAAATCACCGACCACACATTGGTCGTGCCGGGGACATACTCGCCCGCCTCGTTGATTGGCTCGCGACCCGGCGCGACCGGATTCCACGCCCAGCGGAAAGCGCCCGTTCTGACATCGAACGCACGCACCACGCCTGCCGGCACCTTCGTATCCCAGGCGTCTATCACGAACGCGCCGGTCACCAGTGTATCGCCGATGATCGCCGGTGGACTGGTGATGCCGTATTGACCGGGGCTGTGCTCGTTCAGGTTTCGCGTGAGTTCGATCTGGCCATCGTCGGAAAACGCGTTGCAGCGTTTACCGGTCTTGCCGTCGAGCGCAATGATGCGCGCGTCAAGCGTAGGGGAAAAAATGCGATGACGGCATTCGGCCCCTTGCGGCAACGATTCGTCAACCCAGCTTGAGACGCCACGACAGTTCGACAGCTTTATGTTGGTCATGTCGACCTCGGGGTCAAACATCCAACGCGCTTCGCCGGTTTCCGGGTCGAGTGAGAAAACGCGGTTATACGGCGTGCAATAGTAGAGCGAACCCTCTACAACGATCGGCGTCACCTGAAAGGACGAAGCCGGCACTGTTTCGGCCACGTTGACTTCGTCCGTGGCCAGATCCGGCCCGTCGCGAAAATCTCCCGAACGATGCACCCACGCAAGTTCGAGTGACTGCACATTCCCGGCATTGATTTGTTCCAGCGGCGTGAAATGACCACCACCGCCGGCACCACCCCAGGCTGGCCAGTCGGCCGTTTCTCCCGCTGTAATCGTCGTCGGCGGTACCGAGTCGCCGCACCCGGTCACCCATACAACCACCACCACAGCGCAAAGCCGGTATAGCAATCGAAGCCGGGGGCGACACATGAGCGCAGGGTATTCCGGTACCGCCGCTACTGCCAGCCGCGCACCCCTATGGCAGGGGGGTCTTCGGGCGTACCGGCGAAACACTGAGCGATCGCCATCCAGGCTTCCGCATTTGGTCCGACCACTTCGAGGTCGACTTCTCCGATGTTGCGCCCCTGGGTCACAACCTGGCAGAAACCGACGGCTGCGCCTTTAACGTAGTTGTCCTTTTCTTCCTCGTTCCAGCGCCACACCTGACCGGTCGGACTGGTCAGTTCCACCCGAGGCGGCGGACCCGGCGCTTCCATGCCGCGATTGGAGAAGGTCCAGCCATAGGTATTCACGCCCAGCACGGCGATGTGGCGCACGCGGTCGTGATGCTCCCGCGGGGCGCGCATCAGATCGTAAATGTCCTGACCGTGGGCCCAAGTCTCCATCAGTCGGGCCGTAGCCGCCGAGCGGATACTCATATCCGGGCCAACCCATTTCATGCGCGCTTTTGGATCGGCTGGTTCAAACAAATCGCACAGGTGATTCAGTCCTTCCAACCACTGCTCAAGCAGCGCTTCGCCTGTGCCCACCGCAACATCCAGAATTTCCGCGCCCGAGGTGCGGGGTTGCCCGGTCTCTCGTCCAGCGTGGCGCTCGGCCATGACCCCCTGAAAGCGCTCCGGGTCGGTCATCGACAGCACGTTCAACCAGTCTCCCACCATCAGATGGATCAGCACATCGCCGATAGTCCAGTCCTTGAACGGTGTTGTACGGATCCAGTCGGCGTCAGATAACGTCGCGATAAAATTCCGGAGAGCCCGCCCTTCATTGCGGAGATCAATCGCCAGCTCGGCCATGACCGACACCGGACTAACCCTGAATCCCGTCTTCTGTATACGAGGTCGAAGGACCGGGACCATCCGGACGCAAACGACCTTTATCGCCTAGGTGGCCCTTGCCCGGCACGTGGTTGAACTCAACCCGAATCCCGTCGGGATCTTCAAATAGGATGGAGTAATAGCCCGGTGCAAAACGCGAACCATCCTCCGGCCCATGTATAAATTTTATCTCCGGAAATTCTTCGCGGATGAAATTGTAAATCGTGTCGACATCCTCGTTGCTGCGGGCACGAAAACAAAAATGATGCAAACCACTGGTGTCCTGATCGAAGGCGACGCCCTTTTTCTCCTCCGGCGCTTCGCGAATCAAAATGCCGGTCCGGCTGCCGATGCAATAAAGCGTGGTGTCATTCTTAACCAAGGTTTGCATTTCGAGAAAATTGAGCAGCTTTTCCCAGAAAGGCATACACCGTCCGATGTCGTTTACTGTCATTTGAATGTGCGCAATGCCATTCACTGCAACTGTCATTGATATACTCCTGCCTGAAATAATCGATCAGTCACCGACAGAGTCGCGGCATCGCTGCGCGTTCGTGCAGCACCTTCAGCCAGACCAGGCCGTTGTGGTGCTTCATGCCAAAGTCGATACCAAGCGCGAATAAATCGTTCGCACCCCGGTCAAAATGCGTTCCGGGAATCCCCTGGCCCGGGTGGTAGGTCTCTACTTCGACATCAGACCATTTCGCTCGCGCGCAAAACTTCAGGACTGCCGCGACCTCTTCTGGTTGGTCATCGATGACCAGAATCCGTTTTACACTGTTGCCCATTTCTTTCTTGTTTGTGTGCACTTCACACGCGCTTCCTGGGTGCTCCCGACAATAGCACAAGACTTCGAGGCTAATTGGGGCACGGGAGGAAATTTTGGCGGCATCAAAAATTTTTTTAATGCAAATAGGGTAGGCCGTCCGACCGCAAGCACTACGACACCGCAGTTTCGATCTCTGCGCTGCTTAGAATCCAGTCGTTGTCCAGGTTGGCCACAATCCTGCTGGTGAAGGCATCCACGGTAGCGCGCGCCTTGTCAGCATCGCCGAAATGATCCAGAAGGATGGCAAAGGCGAGTTGTCTGGGTGCACTGCCGTCGTAGCTCCACTCGTACCCCTTGTCATCGTAAACCTCGACCTCAAACCCGGGATCGAGCGGCACATCGTCGACTTTAACGACGAGCCCGTCGATGGTTCGCCCTCCGCTGTATTGCTTCATGAGATTCAGCTCATAGATCGTAGAGAATGGTTTGGCTGCCAGAGTGCGATACCGGGTTCGACGGTCTGGCGGGTGAAGCTCTCGACATAGTCCAGTAGATCGTCACTGGCGCCGCCCGCCCGATCGGCATCACCCTCAGCGATTGCCTCGGCAAGTTCGGCATGCAGGCGCGCCATCAATGGCATGTCGGCGGCCTGCTTGTAATGCACATACCAGAAACGGCGCGATAAGCCCTGCAAGGCCTGGATCGCGCGCGCGGCATATTCGTTATTCGAAGCTTCGGCGACCAACAGATTTAACTCGTTATCGTGGCGCATGAACTTCATGTCGTCGTTTTTCAATGCGGCCTGCTTCATGCCCCTGGCAACTCGACGAAATTCCTTGCGCTCCGGATCTGAGCTGCGTATTGCCGCAGCGCGCGCCATCAGGCGTTGAAGTTCACGCCGAACTTCAAGAACCAGCAACTGTTTGCTCGGATTGATATCGGTTACGAGCACACCCTTGCGCGGCAGCACCATGACCAGGCCTTCTCGCGCCAGCCGGTGAAGAGCCTCCCGCACTGGTGTGCGCCCAATCTCTAGTCGTTCGCCGAGTTCAAGTTCCGACAGAATTTCGCCCGGTTCGAGCTGCAGGGTGACTATCATCTCCTCGAGCAGGCTGTAGGCCTTGTCGGTCAGACTTTCACGGCCGCTCATGGTAGTGCTCACTTGTGATCGTAAAGAATTTTATTCTGCGTGAGGATAGATCGGGTTGTTCTGACGTTGTCCGCGGCGAATACCCCAACGCAACCGGGCTATCGGCGTTTTGCCCGATCGCCGGCTTCAGGAAATATCCACATCGCGACGACCATGAATACGCTGAGTGCTGCGCCGACTGCGGCCACGTGCGACTGCCCGGAATCTGATTCGAGGAAATAAAAAACGACACCCACGACAAGGGTAATGACCGAAACCATGACCTTTATATGCATCGGCATCGCGTCAGTCTCAGGTAATAATCGGTTCTGCGGCCGCCAAATCGGGCCGTGTGGGTCTGCCCTTCAGATCACTTTTGAGATATTTCTCGCTATAGCCGTTGAGCACATGCCCAAGAGGACCACAACTCAGATCTGAAGTGCCGAATATCCAATCTGCAACCGGAAAGGTGAGATTCATGTTCTTTTCCATCATCAATCGAGAATTGTGATGGGCGGTGTGATGGCGTCGAATCGTGTTGACGAACGGCGCAGTGCGTACGAACCAGTTTTCGTCAGTATGGCAACAGAAATGCATAAACTCGTAGATCAGGTAAATGCTGGTCGTCGTTGAAATGAACAGCCAGCCGATGTTGGGCGTCAGAATGTAATAGCAGGCAGTAGCACCCGGAATCACGATCAGAATCAGAACCACGATGGCATAAGGGGGGAAAACGGTCACGCGCCAATCCTTGTGATCGCGAAAGCGCATTTCGCCGTCGGTAAAAAATTGATGGTGCTGGAGCGTGTGGCGGTTATAGATCGCCCGCAGTCCTTTATTCTTTTGCGGCCGGTGCATGATGTAGAGATGGATGTACCACTCGAAAACATTAGCACCCAACCAGAAGACGGGCAGAGTTGCCCATTCCCACCACTGCACGTCGTGCAAATGTTGAGCGAAGATCCACAACGCCGTGAGCCCGATGGTATAGACGACGAACACATGTACCGGCCCGTTGTACCAGTTCGATAGTCGACCCCGATATTCCTCTCGATACGCTCGCTGTCGCTCAGTCACCATGTCGCGTCTCCGGGGTCAATTCTGGAAATATGCGAATTCAGCCACATCAGGCGGCGGCGGTCACAGGCACATTATCGAGAGAGCATGTGACGAACTCGCCGCCCTTGATCACGGCCTTGATGTTCGATCGCTCCGATAACACACGAAGGTCCTTCGACGGGTCGCCGTCAACCACCAGCATGTCGGCGATCTTTCCTTGTTCGACCGTGCCAAGTTCGTCGGCGCGTCCGATGAATGCAGCAGCGTTGTACGTCGCCCACTTGATGACATCCAGGTTGGACACGCCACAAAGATCGGGATAAACGGCCAGTTCCTTGGCGTAGTCACCATGCGGCATCTGTGATCCGAACCCAAAATCATCACCGATCAACATGGGCACACCGGCATCGTGCGCTTTCTTGACGTTCTCGGGATGGGTTTCGAGGGTCCGTTCGAGATCGGGTATCAAAGTTTCAAGGTAGGGGGCTTCACCGCTCAAGTACGCACTGACCATGACCGAAGGCAGGTAGAGACTTGGCGCCATGTAGCTGCCCTGCTTTAGAAACCACTCGATACATTCGTCGTCGGTGCCGTCGCCGTGGTCAACGATATCGATGCCGGCCTTGAGGCTGGCGAGAATTCCGCGCTTGCTGATGAGGTGACCGCGAATTTTTACGCCGCGATCGTGGGCCGTTCTGACCGCGACATCGATCTCTTCCTCACACATGCTCATGAATTCGCGTTCGGTAGGCAGGCCGTGACCGCCGGTGGGATAGAGTTTGATGATGTCGACGCCGCGATGAACTTCTTCGCGCACCGCGCGACGAAACTCGTCCGGGCCATCGCAAAGCTTGGCAAAACTATCGAGGCCTATCTTCCACCATTTCGGGTGCACATCAACCGAATCACCCGTCGTGACGATATCTCTACCACAGGCGAAGACCCGGGGCCCGGGTATGAGGCCTGCGTTGATGGCATCGCGTAACACGACGTCGATGTAGTGGCCTGCCCCCGCGCCGATGGAACTGGTGTATCCGCAATGCAGCAACAGCTCCGCGTTTTTCGCCGCGACCAGGGTCAACATGGTTGGCGGATGTTCCAGATCAATCTGTCCTGCGCTGGTCACGTTGTTATACGCCGGGTGGTAATGGCACATCGCCATGCCGGGCATCACCACCTTGCCGTCGAGATCTATGACCGTGTCACTGCGTGCCGGCTTTTTCGCTTTCGCTGCGCTCGAAATGCTGACGATACGATCGCCATCCAGCACAATCGTCTTGTTGTTGGCCGGTTTGTTGAGGCCGTCTATAAGACGCGCTCCCTGAAGATAGGTTTTGGGCATGCTGCTCGCTCCACTGAAAAATTCAGTTCACCCCCGCAGCCACAAACGGCGTGGCCGGTGACAAATGGGGGTAAACGGTTCGCTCGAATTCCTGCATTGCCGACCACTATATAAAATATCAGTGATATATCACATGCCTGATGCTGGAACCCCGGCAATGAAGGCCGGCATGGGCCCGCGATCCAAGCGGGCCGGTGCGGTCGTGCCGCAGGACGCCGAACACCACCCCGGCAACCGCCACATTTGTGTCTGCGAAATGTTTGCCGGTGAAGTGATCGAAACCGATATCAACACCAATACCATCCGTCATCTCAAGGTGCCGACCGATGACACGCTGCCTGGCGGGGTCTTCGCCCAAATGGGTATGCGGATGCCTTCGGCCTGGCCGTCTCGCACCCCATTCACTGACCGAGAGACCGGACCGTAAGTTCTACCTGACCGAGTCATTGTGCCTACCGGTCATCGTGCATGACCCGTCCGGTCGCAGCCACCCGGTTTCTATGACGGCAGCTGCACGGTACTCGTCGTACGCGAGCACAAACGAAAAAGGGAACCCAGGGACTAACGCTTAATCCCTGCGTCCCTTTATTGACTTCAAGCCACCGTGAAACCTTCGTAATCACTTTCGCGAGCCGCGTCGCAGGCCTCGCGATAGGCGCCAACACCACCGATGTAGGACAACAGGCGTCGCGGTTTGCCATCGATGTTGTCACCGGTGTACCACGACTTGGTTTTCATCACCAACGTGCCGTTGGCGACTTCGTCGTGGTGGCTGACCCACTCGTCCTGTTTCTCAATTGTCGGTTCAATGCTGTGCTGATCATGATCAAGCACCCACTGGATGCAGTCCGAAACCCAGTCGACCTGCTGTTGCAGGCAGGTGGTCATGTTGCAGAACGCCGCGGCTGGTGCGAGCGGTCCGCCGACCGTGAACAGATTCGGATATCCGTGAACCTGCAGGCCTAAAGTTGAACGGATGTCCTGGCCCCACTCGTCTTTCAGTGAACGACCGCCGCGCCCGTGGATATTCATTCTCGTTAGTGACCCTGTGCCGCCATCAAAGCCGGTCGCCAATATGACCACATCGAGGTCGTATTCGGCCCCGGACGTTTTAATTCCGGTTTCGGTAAACGCTTCAATCGGTGTTTCGCGACAATCGATCAGTTCAACATTTTTGCGATTGAACGCATCGTAGTAGCCATTTTCAAGCGGTACCCGGTAGGTGCCGAATCCAAATTCGGTAGGCACCAGTTTCTCCGCAATTTTTTTGTCATTGATCCGGGCACGGATTTTGTTGCGCACGAACTCCGAAACTTCCGCATTGACAGCTTCGTCCGTGATAACTTCCGGGAACGTGCCGACCCACATGCGCAGCGAGCCGTGCTCCCACATTTTTTCCAGCAACTCGAGGCGACCTTCAGGTGTGTAGTCGTACCAGGAGCCGTTATCGAGGTCGAAATCGAAACCGGTGAACGTCGTCTGCACGGTCTTGGCATACTCCGCCGCGCGCGCTTTGTGTTCGTTACGCTCTTCGTCGCTGTAGCGGTAATTTTTCATCGCCATCCCGTATTGGGCCGTGCGCTGAAACACCTTGAGTTCGGACACTTCCGAAGCAATGGTCTGGATGACCTGGATGCCGGTGGCGCCGGTGCCAACGACGCCAACCCGCTTGCCTTTAAGGTCGATACCTTCTCGCGGGTAGCGGGCGGTGTGCACGATGGTGCCCTGGTACTTATCTTCGCCCGGGAACGGCGGACGCAGCGGCGCGGAGAGCATGCCGGCGCAACTGAAAAAGAAACGAGCGTCGATTTTGTCGCCCTGGTCGGTCGTGATGGTCCAGCGTTGGCTTGCATCGTCCCAGTCGGCCGAATCGACGCGCGTTTTGAAACGGATATGCTTGCGCAAATCCATTTTGTCGGCGACGAAATTGAGGTAGGACTCGGTTTCTGGTTGCGCTGGAAAACGTTCACCCCAGTTCCACTCCTCGATCAGTTCAGGTGAAAACCAGTATTGGTACACGTAGGATTGCGAATCGACGCGCGCGCCCGGATAGCAGTTCCAGTACCAGGTGCCGCCGACGTCAGTCGCGGCGTCAATCGCGAGGAATTTCAGCCCCATCTCGCGCAGCCGGTAAACGGCGTAAAGTCCGGCGATGCCTGCGCCGACGATCACGGCGTCGTACTGGTTATCTGCACTCGAACTGGTTTGTGTCATGTGTCCTCCCTTCGACGGCCGTGCGTGGAAACGACGGTAGATAAATAGTCACCACCTATTCTAACGCGTCAGGACGAGGCCGGGCGACAGGGCCGGGAGTTCAAGACGCGGACAGCAATGCGCTGCTACGGCGACGGTCAGCCTGTAATTTGCGCAGCCCGCCGCGCGCCGTGGATTATTTGATGGCCGCTAAACCGAGGTCAAACGGATCCCCTTCGGCCACCCGAGATAAGACCGGGTGCGGGTCATTACACACAACCGCAGACACCTCCGGGCAGACACGCCGCCGGATGGCCAAATCGGACGTCGGTGTTGGCGACAACATTGTTACGGGGCCAGCCGCGACGCTGCGTCGGCAGACCGAACGCATGGCTGCGAAATCGCCCACGCTGCGCACAAGGATTCATGCGCTGCTTTCGACTAAGAACCAGTTCATCATGAACCGGAAGGATCCACATACTTCGCCGGCATCTTTGATGCTTGCGGAAACCGGCATTGTAAGCGAGCGCTGTCCGGAGCGCGACCGCGTACCTGATGTGATTTATCCCGCGCCACCTCAGTGGCGGGGAAGCCCCGCTCAACTAGTTCCAGGTATAGCGAACGGTGCCACCGAACCAACGCGGTTGACCAACGGTTTCAATGCCGAGACCGTTGAAGGTGGCCAGGTCAAATACGGTCGGCACGTATTCTTCGTCAGTGAAGTTCTTGACCCAGAATTCAATCTGCCAGTCACCGTCCAGCGTGGTATACGACAGGCGTGCATTCGCCAGCAGGTAATCATCGGCAATATACGCGGGATGGGGAATCGCGTTCAGATTTCGATCATCCACCCAGTTGAAGTCGATCTGAGCGGCCATGTTGCCGTTGAACACATTCCACATGTAGCGCCCCATGCCGTTCAACGATACGTCGGGCGAGTTGGTCATCGGCACGTCGGCAACCTGCCCGACCCCGAAGGCCATGTCTTCGACTTCGGCATCAAGGAAAGAGGCGCCGAACATGAATTCCCAGTTGTCCCACGGATTGGTCACCAACTCTAGTTCGCTGCCCAGTACCTTCGAATCGACGTTGAAGACCTTGAGGGACGGTCCGAACTGGGTGTAGGTCTGAAAGTCGTTGTAGTCGTACCAGAAAACCGACGCATTGAAACGTGCGCGGCCGTCAAACCAGGTCGACTTGATACCTCCTTCGTAGTTCCACAATACCTCGCCGTCAAACTCGGCTTCCGGCGTTGTATACAGCGCAACCGTGCCGCCATTGAAAGCGCCAGCCTTGTTGCCGCGCGTAACCTTGGCGTAGAGCAACATATCGTCGGTCGGCCGAAAATTCAGCTCGGCCGTCATGGCATAGTCACCCTCCGAGCGATTCAGATCGTAGCCCAGTTGCTGAACTGAAGTGCCGGCGAATCCCAAGAACGGCAACAGCAACGCGCTGCAGTCCGGATCGCCAAACACGCGCCACTGGCATCTGGGACTGAAGGTTGCGTCCTTCTCATCCTCGGTCCATCGAACACCGGCAATGGCAGTCCATTGCTCCGCGAAATCCCATTCGCCCTGGAGGAAAAACGCATAGGAATCGGTTTCGTTCTCGTACTCGTTGTCCATCGAGAATCCGAGCCCCTGGGGCAGGTCGATACCAGAACGGTAATCACCCTCGATGTGCAGGTAGTAAGCACCAGCCACCCAGCGGGTCTTCTCGGTTTCCCAGTGCACGCGGAATTCTTCCGAAAACTGCCAGGCATCAACGTACTGGTAAAAGTCCAGCGACTTGATGGGCGTACCGTCGGTGTCCTCAATGTAGAACTTTTCAAGCGACTGGTAATCAAGGATATTCACTATCTGGAAACGACCGAAATCCCACTCCAGGGTGCCCGTAACGCCCCAGTACTGGCGATCGAAACCGCCGGTCTGGTCCACAAGTGCCGTCTGCGGATCGTTATCAACGACGTCGGTGCCAAAACAATCCACCCCGCCCGGAACGAAAGCGCCGACACTAAGCGGATGCGCGCAACCGGCGGCGAATGTCGCACCAGTGGGGTCAGCGTGCCTGACCAGCCCGTCTCCCTGCCCGACAGCAGGAATAATGAGCGTCGGATCGTTCGGAATCCCAAGCAGACCTGAAATGCCATTGGTCGACGTAAACAGGTCGGCGCCGCTTTGTGCAGGGAAATCCAGGGTCACACTACGCGGGTGGTAACCAATGGTGCGCACGTCGTCTTCATCGTTCCAGCGACCTTGTAGGTGGAAGCTGACGTCTTCGTTCGGCTCAAACAAGAGCTGACCACGGAGGTTGCGACTTTCCTTCTCGGCGAGATCCTGATCACTATCAGCGAGGTTGTCGATGAAGCCGTCATGACTTTCGAACAGACCCGACACACGCATGGCGAGTACGTCGTTGATGGGCCCGCCGACCGCGCCCTCAAAGCGCATGAATTCGTTTTCGCCGCCTTGCAGGTCGGCATAACCTTCCCACTCGCGCGTGGGTTTCTTGGTCAGGAGATGAACCAGGCCGCCGGTCGCGTTGCGTCCGAACAGTGTGCCCTGCGGGCCTTTCAGCACCTCCACGCGCTCCAGGTCGTAAAAACTCTGGCCAACTGCGCCGAGGAAGCTGTTGTAAGCGCCATCGACATAAACCGCGACGGGCGGTTCGTGGTGGTCGGCAAAATCAAGCTGGGTCGAACCACGCAATGTAAACACCGAGGTATAGCTGTTGCCGAAGTCCGTGATCATCAGACCCGGCACGTGCATGTCGAGCTCGTCGGGGTTGGTCAGGCCAAGCCCACGCAATTGGTCGCCCGAGAACGCAGTGATCGCGATACCAACGTCCTGAATATCCTGTTCACGTTTTTGCGCGGTCACGACAACTTCTTCAAGAACCTGCGCGTCGACTGCAGGAGCGTAACCGCCCATGGCTGTCATGCTTAGGACTAAACCCAGGGAAAACGATGCCTTTTGAAAATGCCCCACTAAAAACTGTCGTGACGACATAACGATTTCCCCCAATGCGCTGATTCCCCGTCTACCGTTGTACGTGAACGCCAACCAGCCTGCAAGTTGATTTTGAGTGCTGCGGTGAAACTGTCACAAGCAGTCAATGGGTTGCGGTGTTTGAAAAAACATTAATCACCACCGTCCCGGCGATAATCAGCGCCATGCCGGCAATGGCCGCTGCATCGGGAATCTGGCGGTAGGTGAGGGCACCTAGTACTCCGACCAGAACGATCCCGAGACCCGACCATATCGCGTAAGCAATACCGACCGGCATGGTGCGTAAAACCAGGGTCAGTAAATAGAAGGCGACGGCATAGCCAGCGACGCAAATGAGACTGGGAACCAGGTTGGTAAATTCGTTGGTGGCCTTCAACGCTGTGGTCGCAACGACCTCAGCACAGATAGCCAGTGTTAGCCAGACATAAACCATGGAAGCGCCACCGATGTAGATGCTTGTTCAGGAACAGTATATTGAATTCACGCTTGTTGCCGCGGTAGCGCGCGTGAGGTCAGCCCCCATGTACCGCTAAGCAACCGCGCCGGAATTCAATATACTGCCCTCAAATCAGCCGACTTTGGGGTCACAACATGACACGAGAAGTAGCGCGTCTCAGTGCAGAAGTGCCGGTAGACGAGGTCATGGCGATAATTGAACGCGATGGCGGCGTCATCATTGAACAATTGCTGCCGCGCGAAATCGCCGAGCAGTTGGACCGGGAAGTCCTGCCGCAGCTTGACGCCATGGATTATGGATCGAAGGACGAGAAAGAAGTCCTCGACGATTTTTTTGGCGAACGCACCAAGCGGCTCACCAACCTCATCGCCTCCAGCCCGACTTTCCGCGATCACTTTCTCGATAATGAGCGCATCCTGCGGTACATCGACGCTATGATGCTGCCCTATGCAGACTCTTACTGGCTGTGCACCGGCCACGTCGTCGATATTCATCCCGGCCAGAAAGCACAACCACTGCACCGCGACATGGAAAACTATCCCTGCTTTAAGCCGATGGGCCCGGCAGGCCCGGAAGTGATGACCAATTGCCTGGTTGCGTTGACCGACACGACCGAGGAACTTGGCGCGACCCGCGTCATCCCGGGTAGCAACCATTGGCAGAATTTCGACGACCGAGGCTCCCTGGAACAATCGGTCCCCGCTGAACTTGAGGCCGGCTCGGCTCTGTTGGTTTCGGGGCAGGT
>CAXGUU010000046.1:0-14868 GCA_964012875.1 uncultured bacterium | reverse complement strand
CCAGCTCTTAAAACCGAAGCAACCGGCGCCACCGGGGCCGGCCGCGCAACTGATGGAGCCGGCGCTATCGACCGTTTCGGTGCGCCCCGTAATCCAGCTGATATAGCGAATGCCTTTTTCGTCGAATCGATTTCGGACCGCTTCGTTCTTGAGCAGAGCCCCGAGCTGACTAACTTGAGAAGGAGCGGTCGCGGTTTCAAACCATGGGTACATGGCATCGAGAAACGCCTGCTCGGCAATGACATTCAGTTCCGGGAGGTGATGGGCCAGCTTGTCACCAACGCAGGTTACGAAATCCCGGTCGCTGGGGCCCGCCAGACCGCGCGCCCGACCCAGTACAACAATTGAATCACCGTCAGAGGCGAGAGGCGGCGCTGTAACTGCGGTGTGGCGATCGACGATGGTTTGGCTGCGGCAAGCGCTCAGCGTAAGCACAACAACCATGATGGCAAGCGCTCGCGCCGTCATTGTCCTGTACTCCCGAAATAAGATTGCAACTGGGCATTTTTCGGCAGCCCGGTTGCAATCTTGGCGGCGACGTTGCGAAGCGCCTGTTTGAGCGCTGTCTCAATACCGGGCTGATTGCTGCCAAAGCGGGGCGCCTGTGCCTGGCCGTAGCCGCTCACCAGCCATGGTTCGACGCTGCCACCTTGGTTGACAAACTCAATGCGATATTCCACCCACGACTCAAAATGCTCGAAGCCGCTTTCTTGCGGTGTCGCAAATTGCACCTTGTTCAAATGTGGAACGAGGGCAATATCAACAGCCAAGTTTTCAAGCGACGGGAGCTGCTCAAGATTGGCAAAAAGGTCGCCCAGAACCTTGTTGAACATCGCAACTTGGGCGCTCCCGAGATCGATGTACCAGGTGCCACGTTCGTCCGATTCCTCATGGTAGGCGGCGGCCGAGAATTTCGGTGGAAAAAAGATGCCAACTTTCCGTGCTGACTGCTCGACCAGTGCCTGCGGTACTTCATATTCTAGCTTTATGCTGATATCGCGCTGACAGGCAACCAACACGAGCGCCGCTCCGATCACGAATAATCGACACCACCCATGGCCTTCGCTGTAGCCTTGCATCGCCTTAGCGGAAAGCATTCAGCCCTACAAAAGTCCCGCCATTGTTTCGGGTCAGCTCGCGCATCAGGGTCGCGAACTTGATGCCGGTACGCTGCAGATGCGGCGGATTAGCGAACTGGACCGGGAAGCCGATGGCGTGGATGCGCACCAGAGGCTGGCCGCGGCTGTCATTGCGGTTGATGGTTTTTACGTAGTCGACGACTTCGCGAATCGAGCGGCCGGTAAATTCATCACCGTAAACGTAAAGACTTATTTTCCGTCCCGGCGCATAGAAGGAGCGAATCGCCGCCGTGATCCCCTCAACCGGGCTCGAATTGGAAAAAGCATTCCAGGTTCGCAGGCGTTCGATGATGGCATTTCGTCTGGCCGGCGAATCCGGAATCCACTTGCCACGATAGCTGGAGAACATGTACGCCCCCATGTCGTTCATGATCTGGATGCCTTTGACTTTTGGATAGACCCGCAACGTATCGACGATTTGGTTGATAACCTTGGGCCACGCATAGCGGAACATGCTGCCCGAGGTATCGATGATAAAGACAATGTATTCACTATCGATGGGGATGCCGCCCACGAGATCAGTGCGTACTCGGTCGCGTTGCGCGTACAGGCGTCGCATCTCATCAGTGAGGCTCTGCTGGGCAACCTTCAGCTGGCCGGCAACCTCGGCATTGCGGGCGGCGCTGTCGTGCAACTTGTCGGCTTTGCGGGCTGCCCGGGCGATGTCATCCTCAAGACGCTGACGCTCACTTTCCCAAGTCAGCAATTGCGAACTGGTGGCGGCCAGTGCGGCGCTCAATTCATCGCCACGGCGCTGCTGGGCAAACAGTTCGCGCTGCAGCGCGGAAATCTGTCCGATGCGGGGATCGTCAACAGGTTCGGTCTCGGGCGGGTCACCGAACTTCGCGATCATCAGCAACAGGATAATGGCGCCAAAACCGCAGGTGATGACGTCCAGGAACGCGATACTGATGGGTTCGAAACCGCGGCGCGTGATTCTCATGGCCAGTCGCTCGCCGGACTCAGGAATGCGCCCTTGGTATACAGGGCAATCTGCCAGAACGCGGACGGCGCCATCGGGTCGCCTTCCATCGGCAGCAGGATTACGTTGACGGGAACGCCGCGCGGAATCCGCGTTACTGCTGTTTCGAACAGGCGCAGGCGATCGCGTCCGCTGACGTTAGAACTGCTGGATTTTTTCAAACCCTGGGTTGGCAACCCGTCGGTAATCAGGAAAACATTGTCCGGGCGCGGCGACATTGATTCGATCACCATGAAGGCGCGTTCGAGATTGGAGCCACCCTCGGGGACAAGCAGGCGCGTGGTTTCGATGAGGGTATTGAGCTGATTGACGTCCGACACCGACAGCCACTGGCCGCGCTTGTTCGGCAGGATAGGTGTCGCGCGTTCGTTGAAGGCGTAAATTTGGTAGCGACTGTTCTTCGGAAATCGCGCACTGATCCAGTCAACGGTCGCCAGCGCCTGTTGCCATTTTTGTGAACGACGTTTGGCGCTGTCGTCCATATTTCGACGTCGTATGATGTTCACGATGCTCTGGTCGAGCATGCTTGCCGACACGTCGAGCAGGATCAGGATGCGTTGACCGCCAAGCTGGATCCCGGTCAGGTATTCGCGGTTGCCTTCGCCAACAAAGGTTCTGACGCTGCGGGATTTTTCTTGAATCTGAGCCTGAACATGTCGCTTTTCAAGCTCAAGTCGTTTAATTGCGGCACGTAACGCGGCAATTTCGCTGGACCCCATAGCGCCTGTTTTCTGCCCCCGCGCACGTGCTTCGGCAAGGCGGCTGCGACGTTTTTCAACTTCGCTCTGTGCGTTATTGATGCGCTGGTCCTGGTTCAGGCGCGCTTGTTTGAGTTCTTCAACGGTACTGGTGGCGGCGGCTAGCTGCGCGGTCAGATCTTCTACCTCCACGTTCAAGTCGTAAGGCGGTGGCACATTCGCAACCTCGGTCTGGTGCTTGATGATCAGGAACAACAGCACCACCGCTCCGAAGCCGCAGGACATGATGTCGAGGAACGACAGGCTGAAAGCCGAGAACTCGCGACGTTTTCGACCCACTGGTTTTACATGTCGACGCGATCGACGGCACGAATCGCAGTCACGTTCAGACCACCGAGGCGGATGATATCGCCAGCGTGCAGCACCGCCTGGCCGCTGATGGCGCCGCCGTTCAGGTTGACGTCGTCCCGATTGGCTGTGATTACAGCTTCGTTGCCATCAACCTCGATCGTGACTTCGTCGCTGTTATCGGCTGCTGCCAGCCCCGTTTCACGAAGCGCCAGTGCACGTGGCGCAATGGCAACGGCAATACCGCCGCACAATAGATGGGTCGCGCTTTGTCCGCTGGTGCGTCTCGGCTGGGCAGGTTTTAGTGTGAGTGTCGGTGCATCGCAGGCCGGCAGTGAAGTCACGAACCGAGGACCGTCTTTGGCGTGAAGGGCGAGCCGGTGCCGCGCAATTCCTGTTACGACGTCGCTGGCGCTCAGAAGTTGTGCCCCCGGGAGGACATCCGTTGCGCCCGCCAGTTCGCTGATACGGTTATGAATAAGGAGGTTCTCTCTGGGCATCACCTTTTCGGCAATTGGCGCCAGAACCATGCGCGTGATGCGTTTGAATTCAACTGCGGGTAACCGCGCAGTAAATCGGGCATTGTGATAGTCGAGTTCCATCACGACTTCCTGCGACTGGCGGGCCTGTGTCAGCCAGATCGGAAGTTGTTCGTGCAGGAGGTGTTCGCTTGCAGCTTCGTGTAGGGGGTCGAATCTCGATTGCTCGAGAAAGGCGTCCGCGACGAGATCAACCCAGGCATCTTCGGTGCGCTGCAGCCCGCATTGCTCGACAATTTCGACGGCGCTGCGCACGCACTCATCACCGACCTCGACGGTCGTCAGCGTCGCATGGTGAAGGTAGAGATCAGCAACTCGGTAATTGCCCTGCGGCGCCGCGGCGGACAGCGCCGCCACGTTGACATCAACGAAGCCGCTGACCTTCAGTTTCAGTGCACCGCAGATTGCGAGCAGAAGGGCCAGTTCGTTACTTTCGTAGTGGGCCGGTACTGCAATGACGGCCTCATTCGGATGGCCGCAGCGATCAAGTATCGCTGCTAGGTGATGGTAGGCGAGGTCGGCGTGATGTCTGCAGACGCGTGATGCACCTGGTAATTGTGCTTCGTTGAGTTGTTGCCAAAAGCGCGAATGCACGGCGCGTGGATTGAGATACTGGCGCGCCGTCGCGTCTGTGCCGGTAAACACTTGCTTGCTATCAACGACAGCGACACCCGGGCTAGAATCGACACGCCGGCCGTCGCGGAAAACACTGACGGCACTGTCGCTGAGTTCGATGATCCATAAGGCCATAGAGATTATCTGCCGAACGAGTTTGAATCAGCGAACGGCCAAGTGCCGGATGAGGTTGAGATCACAGTAGGACTGCGTGTCGAGTACCAGACGCTCTTGCAACAATTGCAATTGGTGCATGAGGAACATGATGAACAGACTGATCACGAGCGCGATAAACGTGGAATTAAAAGCCACCCCCAAGCTTACCGTCACTCCGACGATATCACCCTCAACCGCGCGATGCGCCTGCCCCAGGGCCTGACTGATACCACGAACCGTACCAATAAAGCCGATCGATGGTATCGCCCAGACGATATAGCGGATCATTGAGAGCTCTGAGTCGAGCCGCTCGGCTTCGGTTTCGCAAACCTCTCTGATCGCCTGGGCCACGTCCTGGATGCTTCGGGTCGAGCCGAAGCGCTGAAGTGCGGCAAGCAGGGCGCGTGGCAGTAAATACTCACGCTCGATGGACTCCATCGCCTGCAGCGGGCGCGAGTACTTGCGCGTGTCTCCGGGCAGTATGCGGGTACCTGCGTCTACCGTCAGTAAGACCTGGCCTATATGTCTGCGCTCGCGCAGGACCAGGCGTGACTTGTAACCCATGATTGCGGTCGCCCACAGCATGAGTACGAAGCACGACTCTTGTTCGTAGTCTTTGATGACGACGAAAAATGAACGATCCATGTCATAGGCGGCACCTTCGGCCTGTAGAGCGCGCTGCTCCTCAAGAATGCCCTGCGCCGAAGGTCGTACAACTGTGACATAGACTGTGTGGACGATGATCAAGGCGATAAACAGTGCGATGAGCTGAAAAAAGAACTCCGACAGTTGATTTTGTTTCGCTTTCATGACGGGATCAGAATCGTAGTTCCTCTTCGGGCAATGTGTGAAGCATGATTTGTTCGGCGCTCCCTTCCTTAGATATCGACAGGGAAAGGTACCGGGAAGTCTTCTGAAATTTCTTCACTCGGTGTAAAGGTATCGTCCGGCAACGCGCGTTTTTCGTATTCCGGACGTCTGGGTGGCTCGTAAGGATAGTCGTCGTCATCGGATCCTGCCTGGGCATTTGCTGATTGGGCGCCGGCGAGCAGAACAATCAGCAAAAGATTCTGGGTAAGAGCTTTTATTTTTGATCTCACAACTGCATTTCGCTCGAATCACACATTCGTGACGGGCGCTTCATTCACTATTCTCGCGCATTTGAACAAGTTACGCCGGAACATGGTGAAGTGAGGCTTTCGATACGTTCGGTCGCGACCAGCTGGCCTTCCCTGCTTCAATCTACTGTGCATACCGGGCGATACGAAAGCCCACATCATCACGTGCTTTCTCGCTGCTATCCCGATGGGCGTAGCGCAAACGGCTCTCGCTACCGTGAGCCCAGCTGCCGCCCTTAATAACGTGCTGCCTGCCGCGGCTTGAGCCCAAGGGATCAACAGTAACCGTAGTGGGTGGTGCCGCGTCATAAAAATCATGTACCCATTCGGACACGTTGCCGTCCATGTCATGTAGTCCACGCAGGTTCGCGCTGAAACTGCCTACAGGCGCGCTCACCGCAAAGCTGTCCGTATACCCCGTGATCACATCTCCCATCACGCTTGCCGCGCTGCTGTCAGCGTAATTGCCGGAGCGTCTTTTGGGCGGGAACTTGTCGCCCCAGGGGTAGACGCTAGGTGCACCGCTGGGCGGCATTTTGGCAGCCCATTCCCATTCCGCTTCGGTCGGCAGTCTGTAACCCGTGGCGGCAGGGTTGATGCCGAGCACTTCGCCATACTTGATCTGGTAGAACGGCGGCAGGCCGTCGCGTCGACTCAGCCAGTTGCAATACAGTACCGCCGACTCCCAGGTCAGCATAACCGCCGGCTGCAGGTCGTTGTTCAGACTTTGACTCTTGAATTCGCCGGAATCGTGGGCGGCCAGAAAGCGTCGGTATTCAGCGTTCGATACTTCCTTGACCCCTAGGTAAAACGGTCGCTGCAACGTGACTTCGCGTTCGACTTCATTGGCGCGGTGTCCGGGCGTCCTACGCGACGAGCCGAGGCGAACACGTCCGCCAGTAAACAATTTCAGGGTCTGCCCGGCATGGCTGGTGACGAATCCTTTCGAAGGTCCGCGCCCGGCACTACCGCGGCCGGAAGCGGTTTCGCTGCCCTGCAATTCAGCCAAGGTCTTGAGTCTGACCTTGAAACGTTTTTCAACGCCCTTGCGCGGTGTAACCTGGGTTTCATAGGTCGCGTAACCTTCACGCCTTACGGTTACCGTGTGTTGATGAGTGGGCAGTGCGAGCGATTGTGTCGCTGTACCCCGACTTTCGCCGTTGATCAGCAGTTCGGCATCCGCCGGGTTGGTCTGGAAATGGATGGTGGCGAGTTCCGGGCTCAGTTCGATATCAACGGTCGCGAGCTTGCCCGATTCGACCGCTTGTTTCACTGTCGCAACCTTGTAGCCTTCGCGCAGGAGTTTAACGGTGTGATTTTTCTCCGGGCGCACCGCCGTTTCCAGCGGTGTACGACCTACAAATTCGCCGTTGATCGTTACATTAGTACCCTCAGGCCGGGTGACAATTTTGAACCTGCCATCGGCTTTGGCCAGAACGATTTCGCCGAGATTCACATCTTTGCCCGCAACGATCGGCAGTGTCTGCTTCCAGGTTTTGTAGCCGTCATGGGTCAGTTCGATGACGCGGCGCCCGGCCAGCAGTTCGAGCGACAGAGGGGTCAAACCGACAGCTTGGCGATCGACTGTGACCTCGACCTGGCTCGGGCGGCTGTCGAGGGTGACGTTAGCCCAGGCCGGGTCGAGCGTTGCATTCAGCGACTGCTCGACCGATCTGCCCTCGACGAAAATCACCGTGGAAAAAGGTAAGTAGCGGGGCGCGCGTATCTCGAATTCGTGGCGGCCAGCGGGAACCTGTTCGACCAGGCCCGGGACCTCGGCAAACGATTGACCGTCGATAAAAAGCGTCGCATCAATTTGCGGGTCAAGGCTCACCTGGAGCTGACCGGGGAGCCGTTCCAGCAAAATGCGGTGAGTTTGCAGCTGTGCCCCGGTGATTTTGATTTCCTCGTCAAACCGTTTGTAGCCTTCGGCTTCGGCAATAATGCGACGCGGTCCCTGGCGCAGAAGCCAATGGTTGCCGACGCGTGGGGCTGGCCATTCGTCGACGGTCACCGATGCAAACGGGGGGTCGATTTCAATACCGACCGAACGCGCGGTGAGGACAAACCAGGCGGCCCAGGCGACAAAGAAAACGGCCACCGCAACGATTGTCGGCACCCAGGGCAATCGCGGTCGCGGCAGGTCAACACCTCTTCCCGGCGGTTGAAATTTGCTGGCCCGAATGGTCTCGCCGGGACGTGGCAGCGGCGTGTTGGAGTCACTCAAAGATCAATGGGCCCTAGTTTCCAAAAGCAAATTTTTCCTGGCACTGGATGATCAATGGCTGCGGTGCCGAGTCATGGTTTACGGAGAATTCTACGCGCACATCGCGGTAGCCGTCGCGTTTGCCGATCGCAGTGTACTGCCCTGGTAAAACGGACAATCGGCGCTCGCCGAATGAGCCCAGTCCGCCAATCCTGTAGATCGTGACATCGGTTGCCCCGTCTGATCGCAGAGTGATATCGATCGGCGTTTTCGCCAGCCGCAGTACTTTTTTGAGGGTGCTGATCTGGCCGCGGATTCTGGCGCCATCAGCCTTCAGCCCCTCAGCGTTCGCCAGCACCCTTGATGCTTCGCTATGAACCGCGTCGCTGGTCAGGCGTTCGGGTTTGGCCAGGTAGGCCAGCAGTTGGGCGTCGAGGCGGCGGCGGGAAGCGGCCTCGGCCCGACCGGCGATAGCCGGAGAAAGACGTTTGTCGAACTTCAATGCCCGGGAGAACGCGCGGTGCGCCTTGTCCCAGTTTTCGGCGGCCTGAGCCTGCCTGCCATCAGCCAGATGCTTGTCAATGAAGTAGGATGCCTCCGCATTCCCGACCTGTTGCAGCGCATCGCCAACCGCAGATTGTGTCGCATCGAGTTTGCCCGCTCGCTTGAAGTGTTTACGGGCGTCGTCGAATGCATTGTTTGCAAGTGCTGTAAATCCGGCGCCCATCGCATCGCGATAACGGTCTTCACGCTTTCCTGCTTCGATACGAGCGATTGCGCTGGCGGCCCCGGGTGCCTGCGGGTCCAGTTCCATCGCGTCGCGGTAGGCGTCAAGTGCCTTTCGCGGCTGCCCTAAAGATTCGTAACCCTCGGCTTGTCCAACCAGGGCGAGGACCTGATCGAGTGTGAGTGCACGTTTGAGTCCGGCTTGCGCCGCCTCATGGTCGGCTTCTATTTTCAATACCTGCTGGAATGCCTCGGTGGCTTCGGCGGAAATTCCATTGGCGAGTGCGAGTTGCCCGGCATCGAGCAGCCCGGCCACGAT
Source organism: uncultured bacterium (assembly GCA_964012875.1). Lineage (GTDB taxonomy): Bacteria > Pseudomonadota > Gammaproteobacteria > CAXGUU01. The sequence goes on along the minus strand of CAXGUU010000046.1, from coordinate 6,022 downwards.
TTCAGGTGTCTCGGCGAGCAGTCGCCCGATATCGTCCTTGCTTTCTAGGTAAATATTCTGAGCTGTCTGGTAGCGTTTTTCGCGATACGCCTTTTCCCCTTCGGCAATCCTCGTGCGCAGTGTGTGCATATCGGACTTCGCCCACAGATCGGCGCCACGGGCCTCAAGGCTTTCCAGACTTTCCAGTACTTCGCGCAGCAGGGCCTGCGTTTGTTCACGAGCTTCGGGGTTGTCCGGGCCCGAAGGTTCGGGCAAGGGCGCCGTTGCGTCTTTGACGGGTTGTCGTCCGTGTTCTTCGACAACAGCGGTTTGCTCCGCATCAGGTCTCTCGACCCAACGCGGCAGCACGAATACTACGGCCGCTGCAAAGAGCCCGAGTACGGTCGTCACCACAATCAACAGCAGCTTTTTTCGAGTGTCGCCATGATCATTCAACTTCGCGGGCGCAGCGCCCGGCGCGAAGTCTTTGGCTTTGACGGTTTCAGGTGGGTCGAAGGGAGTCATGGGAGTTTCAGGGACAGCGTCCGACAACCCGGGCTTTATTGTCGAGGCAGCCGCAAATTGTTTTGAGACCGCTTCAGGTTATGCTGGGTGGATTTGAACTGCTATTGCGGGGTGGGTGAATCCGACCTGGATGTTTCGACAAGGGCCCCGGTTTCGAGCTCGTAGATCTGCTGCAGCAAGTCCTGCCACTGCGCATACTGCTCTTCCACGGTGCCGCTCAGTTCCACGTTACGATCGGTGAGCGCGATCGTTTGCGGTTGAATCTCTGCATTGAGTGATTCTGAAAGCTCTTTCATTGCCTGTGTATGAATGCGCGCTTCGGCGCTCTTGTCCAGCCCACTTTTGAATGCATAGGCGCCACCGCCGATGCCGATGACACCAGCGTTGCGAACCGCACTGCTGTCACTGCCCATTGCGAGGATGCCGCCGATAACTGCCAAAGCGCCGCCAATCTTTCGCGTCAGCGCCTGAGATTTTAGTGCTTCGGCAGCTTCTGCTTCAGCGAAACTTTCCTGACGCCAGTGATCGTAAGACTGCGCCATATTGCGGTCGAACTCTGTGTAAGCCTCCTGCAGGTGATCAACAAACATTTGATCGCGCACGCGAATATTGCGCACCCGCGCGAGCACCGAATCGTTTTCTGCCGGCAGGCGTTTAAGGCTGTAGCGCGTCCCGCCATTTTTAGACAGATAGTCGCTGAATGCCTCGGGGGCAAAGCGCGCCGCGAAGCGCAGTTCCGAAATCGACCGGATCGCCTGCAGGGTGTCATGTGACTGAGCACGAAGGTATTCGATCATGTCGTTGGCGACGCGGTTGTAGACATTTTGAAACGGTTCCTGCCGGCGCCTGATCTCAAGGTCATAGGCAAAGCGGCTGACGGAATCCTCGTAGCGTCGCGAAAACCATCGTTGTCCGCGCGCATCGGTCACCGTCACCTCAATCTCAAGCGTCTCGCCGTTGGACTTGAGCATTTTGCCGGTGACCATGACGTCGACCTCACGGTCGGCACTTGGCACGACCCGGACAAGCCCCCATTCCCGCGAGCGCTCCAGCGTGTCCTTTAACCGCTGGGCGACATAATGACCTTCGGCCCGTCGAATCCCCGGCGTTGTCGTAGTGCGCTGCGGGTCAAGGGTATCGATACCGGCATCAAAAATAGCGATGTTGACATCGGGTATCAGCGTGTCGGGGATCGATTGCGGCAGGGTTTTCACCGGCTCGATTGCAGTGCTGCGTACAGTCTGACTGTTACACCCCGCCACCAGCACGCACACGCCGGCCAGCAGCAACCCGATGACGACCTGACGCATGTCCTACAGTCCCGCCTTGTACTTGCGATATTCTTCCCACAGCTTTTCGCGCAGGATGGGATCTGTTTCCTTGCTTGCCGCTTCGCGCAACTGGCGGGCCACAATGTCATCGTCACGTCCATCCGGCAGATCGGGTGGCGTGATTAATGCGCTGACCTGCTGATTGCCACTGGCGGCTTCGCCGGAATAATCCGGCGTATTGCCGAGACCCGATCCGCGATCTGCACCGCCGCCGGCGCCGCGCGTTTCCGGGATATCGACGCGGCGGCCTCTGCCATCCACTTCGCCGTAGCTAGCGCCCCCGCCGCCAAGTGCCGAGTCGCGCTCGGCCTCGGCGGCTTTGCGCGCGCGGCGCATGCGTTCGTCAAAAGCGCTCAAGCCCGCATCCAACTCGGCATCCAGCGCTGCCAGCTGCTCGCCCTGGGTCTGAGCGCCAATTTGCATGTTCGGGCCCACGAGGTCGCCGGTTGCAGCCGGCGCATCCGGTCCGAGGACAACCACGCCGCTTAACATTTCCCGGCCACCACGCGTTTCTGCCGCCGGACCAGCCGGCATGGCCGCGCCACCGCTGCGGCCCTCGTCTTCGCGGCCGGACTGCGAGTCGGCGCTTGCTTGCGTTTGTATGCGGTTGCCGGATTCATCGACCGCGTATTCTTCAATTTCGACCTCGGCGGCATCCGTGCTGGGCGAGGCGAATTGTTCTTGCTGCGCGCTTGGTTGTCGCCCTTGTATCGGGTCCGAGCTCTGGCCCAGGTTTTGCTCGGGGCTGCCGGACATTTGTTGGTTCGAATGCTCTTGCTCGACGGTACCCGGCGGTGGCGACGGTTGTGTCGGCTGCGCCACCGGCTTTGGCGGAGGTGGTTTCTTGGGCGTCGTATTGCAGGCGCTTAGCAGCGAGACGCAGATGGCGAGCACCACAAAGCGGGGCATGCTGCGTATGAACAGGTCATTTGATCGTTCGGCCATGAGCGTTATCCCCGATGTTCCGGAAATACAAAGCGAAGTTCCACGCCGGTCGTTTCCTGCGGGCCCTGATCTTCAAAACGCGGGCGGAAACGCGTCGCCTTGAGTTGAGCCCGCGCCTGGCGACCGAGTCTCTGGGCGCCGGGTGGGTTAATTTCGAGAATTTCGACATTTCGCGCTCGTCCTTTTCGATCGACGTCGAAACGCGTGTGAACGTAGCGGACTTTTGTATTCTCTTTGGCATCGGCTTGCAGTTGTTCTTGCTGACCGATGAAATCAGGCAGACGCCGATGTGACTGCGACAAGTTCATACCCTCGGTGGCAGCCAGTCGGTTAGCTTCGGCGTACAGTTCGGCTGAAGACTGGGTCCGGCCAAAAAGCTGGTGCCAGTCCGCCAGTTTCAGCGTAGCTTTGACAAAGTCGTCGGCATCGCCGGTTGTTGCGGCAATCGCGCGTGCGGATTTGAGGGCGCCTATGCCGGAGGCATAGTGGTGTGTCATGCGGTTGCGCGCATAAATGGCGTCGCCGAATTCGAAGTCCTGGAAGGCGACGTAGCTGGGCGCATTGACCTGATGAAAATCGCGGGCGACTTCTACGGAAAACAAGCGCGTGGCGCGGTAGTCGGCCCCCGCTTTGAGGTAATGCCATTCAAGCGTTTCGATTGTATTTTCATCCGCAGCGCTACCAAGCGCACGGTCGATGTAATCAAGCGCTGCTCCCAAATGTTCATATTCCGATACGGTCGGATCTGCGTCGCTGGCATGGATGTGCCAGTTCGCAAGTTTGCGGAGCATTGACAGGTACGCGGTCCTGCTGCGCTCGCGGTTGCGTTCATTGACCCAGGCCATCAGCGTGAGACTTTTATTCGCGGCGCCCCAGTCATGGACCGCTTTCTGGCACTCTATCAATTGCTCGATCAACGGTATCTGGTCGGCGTTTTCGAGTCCCTTATGAACCCGCTCAAGGTACAGCGCCTGGGCAAATGCCGCCGCGGCCGCTGCGTAGTCCAGGTCGCGTTTGGCGGCAAAGCCGAGTCCGACGTGCGGCTCGATCAGATCGATATGTTCGGCCCCGACTCTTCGCTCGATTTCGTGAATCTGCGCCTGATAGGCCGCCCTTGAGCTGTCCGCCGCCACATTGACGGTTGTCGCCGCCATGATGGCTGTCAGGACAGTCAATAGGATTGATCGAACCAGGAGTGAACGCATGGGCGGTACTGTTCTGTTGTTGGGAGGTGCGCAAACACCCTCGCTGTAATCGCGGTTCGATGGTTCGAACCTGACACACGACGGGACGTGATCTTTTAGTATTTATACATATGGGCGACCGCGTAGAGGTCAAAAAGTTCAGCGAACTTAACGATATACAAGATAATAGTGATATCGCGGCTGGATATACAGCTTTGCCCGGCCACGCGCTTTAAGAGAGCCTCAGATTCGCAATTTTTTGGCTCCAGTAACGCAAAATGTCCGCCGCCAGTCCATGGCAGTCCTTCAGGTAGTGTTCGGCCGCGTAGCGCAACTCGCTCGCGGTTTGCACGGAACCGCTGGGCGCAGGTTGAGCCGTACTGAGCTGTTCCAACCAGACTAAGTACTGGTGGCGGCTGACGCTAATCAGAAATTCCACGGCGAGGAAACCGTCCCCAACAAAACCGATGCCGCGCTGTTGGTGGTTCCTGAACAGAACTTCGGCCGTCGGCGGCGTATCGCAGGCACATTCGCTCCATGTGAACATCCTGGTGGGTGCACGACAGTATTCACTGGATCGGTTGAAATCATCTGACGCCCGCACCACCGACCAGCCGAGCACCGGCCTTTGTTGCGCAAACTCACCCCCAAGCGCACGGGAGAGTATTTGCGCGCCCCGTCCTTCTGCGAACAATGCCAATCCGCGCTGCTGCGCGGACTGAACTAAGTCGGCGACCGCAAGTTCGAGCTCCAGTAATGTGTCTGCTTGGTATGCAGCGTCCAGGACCATTAGTCCCGCGAATCGCCGACACCAATCAATGCTAGGAACGTCCGCCGGCTGCGCCAGCAACATGGCATGGGTGGCTATACCCTGGCGCGCGAAAAAGTCGTTGACGTAGCCCGGCGGACGTTCGCGGTCAAGAAGCAGGATAAGGACCGGCTTCATCCGACTCGAGCTTTTCCGCGTCCGTGATGATTGACTGCAGGCAATCGGGGCAGACGCAATCCTGCCCCATGAGTAGCTTGTCAACCGACAACGCTGGCAGATCGCTGCACCAGCAGCGGGCGTCGTCGCGACCGCAGCCAAACGAGGCGCCGCATTTAGAGCATCGTTTGGAGACGCTCATGCGCGGTCGAGCTGACCGAAATCTTCCAGCATAAAACTCGCTTCGGATTCTGCGTAGGTCTCATCGCCGGCGAATATCCGTGCGCTCAACTGCACCAGTCGCCCCTTACGTTTGAGCATTTCGCAACGTATTTCAACGTCCTTGCCTACCGGCATCTCTTTACGGTATCGAATTTCAGCTTTGGCGGTGTAGCCACGTGCGCCCTGCAAAAAAAACCAGTTGGCCATCGCATCGTCGAGCACGGCAAAGACGATGCCGCCGTGGGTGACACCATCAAAACCGACGTGTTCAGGCCGCGATATGAAGCGACCATGACAATGGTCGCCCTCGACATGAAACTCGATCTTCAGGCCAATCGGGTTGTCGGGCCCGCAAACAAAGCAGTTGCGCGCATCGGTTCGCGAAAGTGGTTCGGTCACACCATGTCCTCGTAGGGATTGTCGACTGTCAGTGAGACGCCGCGGCCATAGCCTGGCAGATCGATACCCGAGTCCGTAATTTCGACACTGTCGTCGTCTATCAAGGCGTCACCGAAGCGGTAGATCGGTTGCATAGGAGCAGCCATGCACGCAGCGTCGTAGTTTTTCGCGTGTTCGGCAACAGTGTCTCGGCGCGAACGGTAGTCGCGCATGCCGGTTTCGCCATAGCGCCGGGTCAGCATCTGTTCGACGAGTTTCGGTGCCAGCACGGTACCGGTTGCGTTGTTGCCCCCGAATCCTTTGGAGTTCAAAAAGGCAATCTGGGCGCGCTCGCCAAGCTCGGTGTCGGTGAGTGCGATATTCAGCCGTTCGTCGTAAAGATCGTCGGCAAGTTCGTGCACGGTGCTGATGCCTGGAAGGACGCCATATTTCAGCACCCCCAGCGCGTTGACAAGCTGGTCGGCGCTGGCGGGTGCCAACGAATGCCCGACAAAAGCCTTCACCGCAGTGAC
>CAXGUU010000045.1:0-15138 GCA_964012875.1 uncultured bacterium | reverse complement strand
GAGTCTATGCTGACGGCGAAACCCGCCTCGCCTAAGGCCGCGACACTTTTTTCGAGGTGCGCGAAGGGAACATCCGGCAGGCAGCCCAAATCGATCACATCAGCACCGTCCGCTCGATAGCGCTCGGCGCGCGTAACGGTTTCATCGATAGTGAGATTGGGCGCGTCGACAATTTCAGCGAATATTTTGATATCCGTCTTGTCGATAGACCGTTCGCTCCCCGACGCGCCAAAAAAACGCGGCAAATCTTTCAGTTCCTCCGGCCCGCGCTCGAAGCGGACGCCGAACCTTTGCTGCAGGACGCCGAGATCGCCTCGACAGCGGCCTGGTAACAGCACACGATCATAGTCAGCGAGGTCAGGTAACCGCCGCAGCAACATATCGCTGGTGATAAGAGCCGCGACTGTCGCGCCCGGCTCAAGAATTTCCCACTCGAAGCCGCACTCGCCCATCGATTCGAGCGTGCGGATCAAGCTGTGCTTGGCGAGTTTGCCGGTGACGAAAAGAATGCGTTCAGACATGGAGCACTTCGAGCTGGCTGACAGACGGCTATCGACGTCGCACGCTGTTAGGTGTGTCGCAAAACAGGTTCGGAAATCAGCCGATTAACTCTGCCTATGAAACCATATTTCGATGGTCGGCTGGGAACCGCCTGATTTTCATCGCGATGTTGCGGTCGAGGGAAAACAATGCGTCCTCAGATTTTGCGACGCCCGGTGCGGTGGACTAGGTTTTGAATAAGGGTGAGGCCCGCCTTTTAACTACGCCCGACGAAGGGCGGGTGCCTGAATAATCAATTTGGGCTACAGCGAGGGAACGAAATATGTTCGAAAACGACGTCGCGGCTCTTAAAGCACTATTGAACAACAATGTGAATTTCCGGCGCCTGCATACGAAGCATACCGATCTGAACGTCGCAATTGATGCGGTCAATGCGGGCGATCGATGGACCAACTGACCTTGGAAACCTTGAAAAAGCGCAAGCCGCGCGTGGCCGATGAGATGCAGGACCTTATTCGGGCACACCACGCCGGTGGATGAGATAAGCGCTGGAAATAAAACGACCGGCCGCTGACGCGACGACAACTGTGCTGGTTCCAGACTGTCAGTTATATAATTCTTTTCTCTTATTCCAAATGAGAAAAAATCTTGAAACTTCAACAGCTTCGTTATATCTGGGAGGTCGCCCGCAACGGTCTTAACGTTTCAGCTACGGCTGATAATTTGTATACCTCACAGCCGGGTGTCAGCAAGCAAATACGGCAGCTCGAAGACGAACTGGGCGTCGAGGTTTTTCAGCGCAGCGGCAAACATTTAGTCGATATCACGCCGGCCGGGGAGGCCATCCTTGAGGTATCCGGCCGCATCCTGGGCGAAGTCGAAAACATCCGGCGTATCGCCCGCGATCACAGCGATGCAACCCGTGGCAGCCTGACTATAGCGACCACCCACACCCAGGCGCGCTATGTGCTGCCGCCGACGATCGAGCGCTTTATCGGCGCCTATCCTGAAGTTTCCCTGCACATGCATCAGGGCACGCCAATGCAGATTTCCGAACTGGCAGCGAATCGCACGGTAGATTTCGCGATTGCGACCGAGGCAATGGAATTGTTCGGCACGCTGGTGATGCTCCCGTGTTACCGCTGGAATCGCAGCATCATCGTGCCAAAAGAGCACCCGCTGGCAGGGCTGGAAAAGCTGACACTTGATGCGATTGCAGAGTATCCAATCGTGACCTACGTGTTCGGCTTTACCGGGCGTTCGCAACTCGATCAGGCATTTACTGATGCCGGTCTTGAAGCGCGCGTGGTGTTTACCGCTGTTGACGCTGATGTCATCAAGACCTACGTGCGCCTCGGGCTCGGGGTTGGCATCATCGCAACCCTAGCCTACGACCCAGCACTGGACGACGACCTCGTGGCATTGGATGCTTCACACCTGTTTGAGTACAGCGTCACCAAAATCGGTTTCAAGCGCGGCACTTTCATTCGCGGCTACATGTACGATTTCATACAGTACTTTGCGCCGCAGCTTGATCGCGAGATGGTTGATCGTGCCATCGCGACGACCCGGCGGGAAGAGTTCCTGGCGCTCTTCGATGAGTCGTCTTTGCCTGCGTATTAGCGATGGGAGCCGCGGCTCGTCAAGATTTGGTCGGTCGATATCCTTGCCGGCGGTAGCCGCGACCGCCGCGCAATCAAAGAACGTTCAGCGAAACCAGGTGAGTCGGGAAGTAGGTCCCGTGCGACGAGAGATCGGTAATGCGCATCTTGCCGTCGTCAAGCGGCTCGATGATCAGGTGCATTCTCGAAACGTCGTGCAGGCCGTTGCCGACTAAGACATTGCAAACCGCGTCGCGGCCGATAATGTTCTTGCCGAGTGCGAGTTCGTGCGGAGCGCCCGTCTCGTCGACTACGATCTGCGGTGTCTGGCTGCGAAACGAGCAAACGTGTTTGGATAGTTTGAGCTTGAACTCTTCTGCCGCGGCGGGTGCAATCTGAATCGCTTCACCCTTAGGGAGCCGGATGAAGGATGGCTCGGTGATGTCGACCGGAGCTTCGAGCGATATCGAATCGAAGATACGTGTTTCTTTCAGGTAATCCTTGGTTTTCTCAAGCGCCGGAACTGCATGTACTTGACCAGCGCTATCCGGCGCAGCTCGTCGTACCCATCATCCTGTTGGTTCAGCGCTCTGAAAATGCTGCGCCAATCGTAGTCGTTTGAGAAAACCTGGATGTCGATCTCGCGGACCAGCTTTCCGATCTCGCCAGGCTGCTCAATTGATTGTGACAGGATATCGACAAATTGTTTCTCAACCGCCTTGATGCTTTTCGCTTCGCGCTTCAGGTCGCTCGGCGATTGCATGATCAAATCAGATAGCTTGGTCGCCGGGACGTTGGTACGCCCGCCCAGCGCAAATTCGAATTCGGCGAGCGAATTGAACGAGATTTCCTCGTCCTTGATTTCAAGACTGAGCGTCTTGCCGAAAAGCTCGTCTAGCATCGAGTGTGTAACCGAGTCATTCCGTTGTTGCTGGTCCGCGCGTCATGTTTCCGCGACGCGGTCGTCGCAGCGATGTCGGCCTGTCCGGACCGCCCTTGGATTATAGGCGTCGCCCAATTGCTAAACCGTGTACGCGCCGGAGGAATCGTGACAACCTTCACATAAGTCGGTGAGATCATGTGGGCAGGCGCGATCTGTATTCGGGCCTCAGTTTTTGACCCGAAAACGGTCTGGGCAGGACGATGAATAGTGCTGTTCGGAAAAGCCCGACAGGCAGATCTGGCGGGTCGCCGGCGGTAATTGACCGAAGTCGGCGGCGGATTCGCCGAACCGCATGAGGTCCTGGTGCTGTTGCATCAGAATGGCGCGGAGGTAGGGGACCCAGTCGCTGTACGTCGAGACGGAGGCGAGTTTGGCGTTATTCCACGGTTTCTCCATCCAGCGGTCGTAACCCGAATAACCGCCCCATTCAGCCTTCAGCTTTGCATAGTGCCCATGCATAGTCCGAAATACGCTTGCCTTTCGTTCGCTCATTTCATTATCCGAGTGCTTTGAACCGTAGAGCGCCTCAAGTTGGTCGCGGGCGGCCAGCACAATTTTCAGAATCTGCTGGTAGCGGTTCCAACTGTGGCTCACGGGCGCCTGGCCCTGATTGCGCAACCACATGGACAAACCGTGCTCTGCCACAACAACGGCAAAACTCTCGTTAAAGCTGGTGTCACCTTTTACATAAAGCCACTCGTGAGCGAGTTCGTGAAACAGGGTCTCGACCAGTTGCTCGTCGTCGTAGTGCAGCAGGGTGCTTAAGACAGGGTCGTCGAACCAACCCAGCGTCGAGTAGGCGCTGACACCACCTATATAAACATCGAGGCCCAGTTGCCGGTGCTCGCGCGCATAGGCCTCGGCACTGCTTTTCGAAAAATAACCCCGATAACTGAAGCAACCAGCGAACAGAAAGCATGATTGTTTTGGTTCGCTGCCGAACCTTGGCGCCACAAAAACGTTCCATACAACGTACTCGCGGCCTATATCGGCAAAGTGACGGTAACTGCCATTGTCGGGTAAGCCCAGCGCCTGGTGAGCAAAGGCGCGGGCAACGCGTACGAGTTCGAGGCGGCGCCTGGTTTCCTGGTCAACAGACTCGTCATTGATGGCGTCGTCGATTGGTACGCGGAGCCGCCAGATCTCAAGCTGCCCGCCAATTGCTTGTGCGTAATAGGGGAAGGAACCGCAACCGGCGACGAAGGCGGTCAGCGCCATCGCCAGGGCCAGCCGGCATGTGGAGGCTAGCGACCTGTACCTGGTGGTTGGGAGAAGGTTGGACACAATTGAATATCAGTTCTGCCTTGGGACGGTGATCCCGTGACCGGCGCAACCTATTATGCCTCCGTGCGTTTGCCGAAAGCTGGAGTGTGAATATGTCACCGCTGTTGATGTCAGCCACAACGCTCATGCAGCGTCCGGCCGGCGCGGGTCACCTCATTTTCGACTGCCGCTATTCGCTGGTGGACGCTGGCGCAGGGCGCAGAAATTACCGCCACGGACATATTCCGGGCGCGGTATACATCGATCTGGCAGACGATTTGAGTCAAATTTCGACGCTCTCTCAGGGGCGTCACCCGTTGCCTGCGCCATCTACGCTGAGCCAACGTTTTGGCGCCTGGGGTATCGGCGCGGGGGCGCAGGTTACGGTGTACGACGATTGCTCCGGCATGATCGCGGCGCGCCTCTGGTGGATGTTGCGGTATATGCAGTTTGATCACGTTAGTCTCCTTGATGGTGGCTGGCAGGCATGGGTCGATGCCGGTGGTCCGATCGAACACGGCGAAAACGAACACGCGCCGGTCGTTCAGTTTCATGGCCAACCCTGCCGCGATCGTCTGGTATCGATCGATGCGGTCGAGGGAGCGCGATTACTTGATGCTCGCGACCCGCGGCGGTACGCCGGTATAGAAGAACCCGTCGACCCGGTCGCCGGTCACATTCCGGGGGCGCGGAATCATTGCTGGCAGGAGAACCTGGATGCCAACGGGTGCTTTCTGTCAGCACAGACCTTGAAGAGCAAGCTGGCCGCCGCCCTCGGCGCCACCCCGGATGGACACACGACGCATTACTGCGGCTCAGGCGTTTCCGCCTGCCACAACATTTTCGCGCAGGTGCTCGCCGGCCTGCCTGAACCTCGTCTCTACTGCGGATCCTGGAGCGAGTGGTGTCGGGATAGAGAGCGCCAGGTTATGATCATCGGTAACCCCTGAGACTGGTGCTAGTGTCTATGTATGGCTTAAGAGCGGGGACCGCATTTCGTTCTCCTATTGCTCGCGCCGCCACGGCCGCAGTCCGACGCCGGGCGACCATCGCCCTGGCCTCACTCGTGGTGCTCCTTGTCGCCACTGGAGTAGCCAACAGTGTCGCCGCGGCCGAGCCAACTGACGTGATCCTCGTGCTCGACAACTCGGGCAGTACGAAAAAGAACGACCCTGAGTTTCTGCTCAAGCGCGCTGTCGGTAAATTTGTCAGTGACCTCGACCAGGCGGTTTTGATTCTGGTTGCGGTCGGTGCGCTACTGCTGCTCGGGGTCGTTGTGACCATTGTGTTGCTGATTCGCCGGCGCGACGCGGCGCCAGTAGCAGCCGGCGGCGGTGATCTGCCAATCATTCCCGAGGCGTTCGTCAATGACATCAATGGTCTTGTTGGCCAACCGGCCAGGCAGATCTGCGCCAAACCGATGGCCGTTGGACGCGTGTCTGGCAGCGACCCGGAACACATGGACTATTTCGTGATCGACGAGGGCACGGTCGGTCGCCGGCACGCCATCATTCAGTACCGCGATTTTTCCTTCTGGTTAATCGACCAAGGCAGCGTCAACGGTACGTTTCTGAACGGCGAACGTATCGAAGGCGAGCGCCAGCTCAAGCATGGTGACAGGCTGAAATTTCACAAGTACGAATTCGAATTCAGCATGCCCAAATTGGACGACGGCGGACACACGGTGTTTGCCAATCCTAACGATCTGGATGCAACTATGATGGGAGGCGCCGGGGAGATGGCGGCAAAGCGGCCCGCCGTGGCAAGTGCTCCCGCAGCATTTGACGACGACGATCCCTTCGACGAAACGGCTGAAGACTCACTACTGCCCGGGCCACCTGATACCGACGACGCGGGCGACGATTTCTTCGACGACCAAGCTGTGGAGGCCGAACTTTCTGGCCGGGCCCGGGCACAGGCCCATGTGGTCGCCAGCGTTGAATCGCTCGATCCCGACAGCAATGATGACGACGATGATCTGTTCACCGTTGGTACTTCGCAGGATGACGACGATTTTGATGCCGAAGTGTCGGCCTTTTTTGACGAAGGCGAACTGGCCCAGACCAACAATCCCATGGACGATGATTTCGATTTCGATGAAGCTGTGACCGAGATGCTGCAGGTCGAGCCCATGGTTTCAGTTGGACCGCCCGACGGCGACGACGAGGATTTCAGCGAATCGGCAACCACGACGCCGGGCGACGTCTACAAGGACGACACCTTGAGCGCGACTGCGGACAGCAGCGTCGATAACTCCATGAAAACTGACTTGTTTGAAGTGCCGGTGCCGGACTTCGATAGCGATGAAGATGACAACGCCTCGGAAGCGCCGACGAAATTTCATGCGTGAGCGCTTGCGACTGAACTGGGGCAGGGCTCGTTGATCACTTCCATACAACACCCGCCCGGTGGTCTGACCGGGCGATCTTTTTTGGCCGCATCAACTATCCGTTCAACGGACTTTTAGCGGTCACTTATGCGACGCGCGTTTGATGTCTTGCGAATCCTGGCTGACGGCCGTGCGTATTCGGGCAGGGAACTGGCCGATAGGCTGGGTGTGACCCGAGCGGCCGTGTGGAACCAGATTCAGCGGTTGCGCAAAGAAGGCGTTGAGATCGCGGGGGCGGCGGGCCACGGCTACCAGCTGGTCGGCGGCTACGAATTTCTGGATGGTGAACTTTTGCTGAATGAGTTGCGTGCGCGCGAACGAGCGAACATTGCGCGCATCGATGTACATGATGTAACAACCTCGACCAACCAATTACTGCTCGAGGCGAGCGCTAAGGGCGACATCCACCAGCATCTCGTATTTGCCGACTACCAGAGTGCTGGTCGCGGCCGCCGCGGCGATCGATGGTTGTCGGCACCGGGCAGCGGTTTATGTTTCTCCTTGGGTTGGCGATTTGATACGCCACCCGCGACTTTTTCTGCTTTGAGCCTGGTTGTCGGCGTGGCCCTGATTGCAGCGCTCGAAAAGCACGGCATCGACGACGTGCGCCTGAAGTGGCCGAATGATTTAGTCCGCGGGCCTGCCAAGCTGGCCGGTATCCTCATTGAAATGCGCTCGGAAGCGGGCGGGCCGTGCGTCACCGTGATCGGGATCGGATTGAACATCTTCATGTCCGAGTTCGCGAGGTCGCTCATCGATCGTCCCGTCGAAGATCTCAGTCAGGTCTCGGGTCAGAGACTGTCTCGCCAGGCGGTCGCGCAGAACGTAGTCGCGGCGCTGGCCCGTGAGCTCGAGAATTTCAGTCAATCAGGATTTGGCGCCTATCGTGATCGATGGCTGGCGCTCGATGCCCTAGCAAACAAGGAGGTTGCAATTAATCTGGGGCCGAGAATCGTGCGCGGTGTCGCACGAGGTGTTGATGAACATGGCGCCATTCTTATTGAACGCGAAGGCCGGCGGGAACGCTTCATGGCGGGCCACATCGTGGAGTTCGGAACGTGAAGCTGCTCGTCGATATCGGAAACACGCGAACAAAGGCCGCGGCGGTCGAGGGCGAAAAGCGTTCAGCCTGGCCGGCTCTGGATACCGCGGCATTGACCGAGCCCGACGGCTGGCGCGCATGGCTGGCGCAGACAACGCCGACCGAAGTCCTGGTTTCTAACGTCGGCGGTGCAGAAAGCGCCCGCGCACTGTCCAACTTCGCACATTCAGCGTGGGGCCTGGAAGCGCGCTTTGCTGAGCCTCGGCGTGAGGCAGTGGGCATGAAAACAGCGTATGCCAATCCGCAGCAGTTGGGTGTCGATCGTTGGCTCGCGGCGTTGGCGGCGTGGCACCGCTCCTCAGGGGCGGTCGCGGTGGTCGACTTCGGCACCGCCGTCACGCTCGACGTCGTGACCGCCGCCGGACTTCACCTTGGCGGCATGATCGCGCCTGGCCTGGAGCTAATGCGGCGGGCTCTGACGGAGAAGACGGCTGATCTCCAAACGCAGGCCTACGCCGGCGTTGACGGCCTGGCAGAAAATACCAACGACGCGATTTCACTCGGCTGCGCGAGCGCTTTAAAAGGGCTGTTGGAGGAAATGCGGTTGCGTGTAAACGCCGTTTGCAATGAGCAGGCGACGCGTTGGTGGTTGACTGGTGGCGGAGCCCACACGGGTGCTGAATTCATGACCACGGCTTTCGAACTGGAACCCGACCTGGTGCTGCTCGGATTACAGGAGTGGTCGGCGTGAGTGGGGCGAAACGCATGACAGTGTTTTTGCTGCTGCTCAATTGCGGCGCTATTTACTGGCTCTACAGCCGTCACTTGGATCAGCTGACCGAGTGACAGCTCACGCGACCCGCCCCATCGTTCATCGGACCAAGTTTACAGCTTCTTAAAGAACTGCCGGCGCCGCCGCTACTCAAGAATCCGCCTGCCGAATCGGCGGCGCCAGCGGACTGTGTTGAACGCTACGAACAGGTCGAAGCCGCCGACGATTGCCTTCATATCCGGCTGTTTGAAACCACCGACAAGCGCGATGCTTTGCGTCAATGGTTGCGCAATTACATGGCGGCTGGTAACGAACAGGGACTGCAAATACCCGATGAGCTCCTGGCGAATGCTCGGACGCAAACTAGTGCGTGTGATGCCATCGCCGAAGACTGATTTTACGGTCCACGTTCGAAGCACGTCTGTTGGCCGCGCTACAATCCGCGCGCGCTAAGAATGGGCGGGCGACCCGGAGTCAAGAAAGTGCCATTTAAAACCGGCGCTTTCCCGGCGATGGCGCTTACAGGTATCAACCGAGTGTTATCGAGACCTGAAAGTTTGCGCCAAGGATGGCAGCGTAGGATCATGTGGGGTTATTGCCGGCTTAGCTCAGTTGGTAGAGCAGTTGCCTTGTAAGCATCAGGTCGCGAGTTCGAGTCCCGCAGCCGGCACCATTTTTCTGCTGCTACCTGACCGGGATTTCTCAACATCGCAGAATTCTCGCATCCGAATCCAATTTGCGGTGGTTTGACGCAGAGATTCTGGACCAGTCACCGTGACCACCTGCCTTCCCAAAGCATTGTTTACGGCCGCCTCGGCAGAGACGCCACGCCCGAACAGGTGCTCGAAGTGGCCGGATTGCTGGGTTGACTCCCGGTTTATTCAGCACCGGTTAGTTGCCCTCACTGATGTGCTTTTCAGTGTCGGTGTGGTCATACTTCAAGGGTCCGTTCTGTTGACACTTTCGCAAACACGACCCTATATTTGCCTGCTTGACGGGGATCTGCCGGTTTGCACCGCGATGTGGGGAGCGGTAATTCAACCCCGCGCAATTAGGTTTGCGAAAATCGAAAAGTAGGTTGGACACTCCGAGGCGGGCGAAAGAGGGCGCCGGGAGCTAGACAGCGAGAAAAGATAGCGGGCCGTTTGCACGGCTTCCGCGAGCAGTTAATCGAGTTTATTTAAACGACGTCGGCAAACGAACATAGCCGGGGCCGTAGCAGGGGAGACAAGGTCTATGAAAGGCATTCGCTATAGCGTGGCTGCGTTCACGATGAACAATCGCGTGCTCACAGCTGCCGTTATTTTCGGTATTACAGCATTTTTCGCCGTCGGCCTGACGAAGGTCGAACTCCGAACGATCTTCTCAGACTTATTTCCAAAAAGTCACCCTTACGTCCAAACATACAAAGATCATCCCAATTTCGGTAATCCCCTGACCGTAACGATGATGGTCAAGGTCAAGGACGGAACCATATACAACCCGGAAACACTGGCCAAAGTCTGGCGGATGACCCGCGACATCGACCTTGCGCCTGCTGTTGACCACGACCAGATTTTGTCGATCACGACGGAAAAAGCCCGTTTCGCTGAGGCGACACCCTTCGGCATCGACATGCGACCGTTGATGGAAGATAAGTCGCCTGAGACGGACGCTGAGATCCAGCGGTTTATTAACGCTGTAGACAAGGCGCCAAATGTTCGCACCTTCCTGATATCAGAAGACGAAAGCGCGACCATTATTACCGCGACCTTCATTGAGCACTCGCTCGATTATGGCGCGACCTTCGAGTACGTGCAGAACATGGTGGCGCAGGAAACCGATGATAACCACGAAGTTTACGTCGCCGGCCAGCCCATGCTGACCGGCTGGGTCTACTTCTATGAAGCGCAGATGTTGACGATTTTCAGTATCACGGCGTCTGCGCTACTTCTATCACTCGTCATATACATGCGCAATATACCCGGCGTTGTGACGCCGCTGGCAGTCAGTATCGTGGCGGCGGTCTGGGGTTTTGGATTTGTAGGCTGGCTGGGCGATCCCATCGAGCCATTGATAATGGTGGTACCGCTGCTACTCGTAGCACGGTCATTCAGCCACTGTGTGCAGTTCATCGAACGCTATTACGAGATTTATCACGAGATTGGGGATAGGCGAAAAGCGGCCGAGCTAGCGCTTGGTGTGATGCTAGCGCCCGGCGTGCTCGGTATTGTGACTGACGCCGCCGGCCTGTTCCTGATTGCTCTGGCGCCGATTCCGGTAATGGAGCGCTTCGCTGTTTTTTGCGGATTCTGGGCTGCGATCCTGGTGCCGACCAATATGTTCCTGACGCCCGTGCTGCTGTCCTTCTTCCCGGCGCCGGGCAATGTAGACGAACTGATTGGTAAATCCGATAAGGAAACCTGGCATGACAAGATCATTAGCATGCTGAGAAAGGTCGGATCGATTTCGCACGGCTCTAAAGCCAGAATCACCACTCCGATAGTTGCTGTCCTTGCGATCGTTGGTGTCTCCTTGATGTTGCAAATCAAGGTTGGTAACCCGGTTGAGGGCAGTAACCTGCTTAAGGAAAGTTCTGACTTCAACACTGCGGTGCGGGCAGTCAATGCCCACTTCCCGGGTTTAATGACACTTGAAATCGTGTTTGAAGGACGGCCCACGGAAAACGGCAAACCAGGCCGCTTGTTGACACATTCGACCGAGGCTCTGGCTACGATGTTCCAGTTGCAGCGCTTCCTTGAATCGCAGGATCCACCGCCCGAGGCCACGCTGAGTTTCCCGGATTACCTACCGGAGGCGAATCGTCTGTTTTCTGGTGGTAATCCGAAGTGGGCGCCACTGAACCCTTCAGTAGAGGGAATGAACGCGGCGGTCAATGCGCTCATGGTGGGATCAAGCCCGAAGGCGTACTCGCACGTTACGGATTTCACGATGTCGAACGGCACTCTGTCGCTCTGGTATAAGGACAATAAACAAGACACCGTTGACACCGCGTTGGCGCAAACGCGCGCTGGTCTCGACCTCGTCGGTATAGACCATAAAGATTTCACCATCCGTCTTGGCACCGGAGCTATCGCACTACAGCAGTCCGTGAATGACACGGTTGATCTCTACCAGTGGTACATCCTGGGCGCCCTGAACTTAGTCATCCTCGCAACCTGTAGTTTCGCTTACCGCTCGTTTGCAGCTGGGATTTTGCTACTACTGCCGGTTAATTTCTCCAATGTCCTGCTGGCCTCGGTCATGGTGCTCATGGGTATTGGACTCGATGTCAATAGTTTGCCCATTGCGGCGATCGGTATTGGTGTCGGTATCGATTACGGCATCTACCTGCTCAGTCGAATCTGTGAGGAGTATCGCGATAACAAAGACCATGGTGAGGCAATCGTGGCTGCGGTATCGACTACTGGTAAGGCGATTTTCTTCACCGCGACGATCGTGCTAATCGGGATCCTGCCGTGGTACTTCATGTCGGAGTTGAAATTTCTGGCAGACATGGGGTTACTACTGGTCATGATTATGTTGATCAACATGGTGATTGCGCTGGTCGTTTTGCCTCTTTTGGTTTACCTGTTTAAACCGAATTTTGTCGAACGCGAACACCTCATCATTTCGGAAAACGTTGATATTTCCCAGATGATGGACGCACAAGATACGCAGCAATCCTGATCACTTCACATTCGAAACTAGAATTGATAAAGAGTCTAATGACGATGAAAAACTTCACTTTCGCTGATCGCTTGATGTCCCGTTGCGCGGTCTTGGCTTTAGGCGCCTGCCTGGCGCTACCTGGTGCGGCTCAGGATGCGGGTGACGCGATCGAAATCGTGCGCCAGGGCATTCCACATGACGCGCTATTCGCGCTCGAAATGTCGGGTGAATGGGGCCTGGCTGTTGGTGCCTTCGGACTCATGCTTGAGACCAACGACGGCGGTAACAGCTGGAACCTGATCGCGCCCAAGACGTCTGGGGCGCTGCTTGGTGTTGACAAGGCGGGCGACCGACAAATTGTTGTGGGTCAGGGCGGACTGGTTATGACGCGCGACGGCGATGCCGACTGGACAGTCGTCGATACGCCGTTTGAACAACGCTTGCTCAATGTTGCGCTGGCGGAGTCCGGCCGTGCGGTTGCGATTGGCGAGTTCGGGTTCATCGCCCTTTCGGACGATGCCGGCGCCACCTGGCGTACGGTGACGCCGAACTGGGAAGACTACAACGAAGACGGCTACGAGCCACATTTGTACGATGCCGAGATTCAGGCTGATGGCACGATGCTGATCGCTGGTGAATTCGGGTTGGTGCTGCGCTCGACCGACAATGGTGAGACGTGGCCGGCAGTGGCATCTGGTGATCAATCGGTATTTGACATGCACTTCGCTCGGGACGGCAGCAACACGGCCTATGCCGTGGGTCAGGAAGGACTGGTGCTGCGTTCAAATGACAGCGGCGGAAGCTGGGCGCGTGTTGACGTGGGCACAAATGCCAATATGCTTGGTGTGTGGTCTGGCAACGGCGAAGTGGTGATTTCAGGGATTCGCGAAATGCTGCGTTCGAGTGATGACGGCGCTTCATTCACCAAGACCGAAGACATCAAAATCATTCGCCACTGGTTTCAGGGCATTGCCGCCGGCGTTGCGGAGACCAAGTCGGGCGATGAAGGTTTTCTTCGCGCCCAGAATGTCTACGTTGTCGGCCACAAGGCGACCATCGGCAGGGTAACCCAGTAATCGCCGATCAAGGGAACCACAAAAACTCCGCAAAAGGCCGGCTTTTAGCCGGCCTTTTTGCTTGGGGCACCGGCGATTCCTGCTCCAATTGACACGTTGCGAAAAAGCAACGCTGCATGTGTGTCTCGTTTTTGCCACAAAATTAATCAAATTTTGAGTAAAAAATCCAACGATCAGGGGCAGATCACCGTTGACATCCTGTTGCAAATAAGCGGTAATACCTCCACTGCCGGATATCCGGTGGTACTTTATTTGTACTTTGTACCAGACATACAACAACAGTAATTTGTCGTCCGAGTACTACTGGGGTCCTAAGATAAAAAGCTTTATTCAGAGGAGAGCGGGAGTGATGAAGCACACAATCGCGCGCATTCTCATAGCCGGTTCAGCCGCAGGCAGCATTCTGTTTGCCGGTACTGCATCAGCTATTGACTGGAACATTACCGGTTTTGTCCGTCAGGAGATTGCTTACAGCATCTCTTCGACACGGAACTACAACAACCACATGGGTAACCCGTATAACAACCGTGTTACGCCGCATATGACTCATGCCAACTTTGGCGATGGGTCAAACGCCCTCGCGGCGACCTCTTTGTACGTGGATCCCGACGGTAACGACTTTGGGGGTATCGGTGGGATGTTTTCGGCCGCAGCAACGCCCTCGACAAGCGCAGACGGTTATACCGTTGGTTTGGGCGCCGGTGCAAACACTAGCCAGGCTGTCGATTGTCATTTCGCTTATCAACGTTCCCTGGCAAACCCGGGTGTAGCAACCGGCTTCGGGCCGAAGGTGCTGACCGACGGGAGCGCGACTTTCGCGGCTAGCGGCGCGGGCGGCGGTGGCGCATGGGCCGGGCAGAACTGTCCGTTAACGAGTCCGGGCGTAATTCCGGATTCCTTGGTTCCAAACTCACAGGGCAAATCTGACCAAATCAACTTCAACACCTTCAACTCACGTTTGGAACTCGACATCCAGGCCAAGTTCTCGAGGGAGCTTTCGGGTTACATGAAGCTGCGTGCGTATTTTGACGCCACGCGTAACTTCACCGATGGCGATATCGGCAACCACTACTCCAACCCAATCTGGGGTAGCAGGGGCACGCTGACGGAATTCAACAGCGCGGATACGATTTTCGATATCCCGGCGTTCTACTTTGACTGGAACCGCGGCCCGCTCTGGATTCGTGTGGGTAACCAGACGATTGCATGGGGCGAGGCATACTTCTTCCGTACCATGGACGTGGCCAACGGTCTCGACCTGCGTCGCCACTTGGTGCTCGGACCGGGCGCTGAGGAATATCAGGACCAACGTATTGCTTCACCTGGTATCCGTGTCAGCTACACGTTTAATAATGGATGGGAGCTCGATGCATTCGCTCAGCTGTTCTCACCGACGGTTCTGCCAGGCGCGAATACACCGTATAACCTCGTGCCGATGTCCGGTGGCCGTCTGAACGATGACGATGGTTTTGACGACGCCGAGGGTTCCATCAACTACGGTGCACGTATCACCATGCCGCTGACCGAAGCGTTTACCGGTATCTTGGCGTACGTCAACCGACGTAATCCGGATGGTGCTTTCACCAGCGTCGACGCACCCACACGATGGACGGGTGTTGCAAACGGCGGCTGCCTGAACCAGCACAACGATACGCTTAATGTTCTCGCGAACGTTACTGGCGCCGCTTTCTTTGGCGGCGCTGATGTCACTTCGCCAGGAGACCACCGAGACGATCGTCGATTCTGCTGAATCCCATCACGGTCTTCTTGATCCCACTCGCCTCTCTTGGGCGCTGAAAGACTCAATCCAAGATAGATTGTGTTCTTAAGAATCAAAAAGAAAGCGCAGCCCTGTGGTCGTGCCATCAGGACTGCGCTCTAATGAGGCCCAGAAATCGAA
>CAXGUU010000044.1:0-15297 GCA_964012875.1 uncultured bacterium | reverse complement strand
GCGACAATGCCGCCGTGATTCGCGGCACGCGGGCCGGCCGCTTCTTCGCCGCTCGAGGACACCTCATTGTAGAGTTTGGTCAGATCCTCACTGGACCAGAATTCGTCTTCAAACGCCTCCATTTCCTGTTTTGCCTGGCGCATCTCGCGCCGCTTCGAGAAGATCAAAGCCCAGGACGCGACAGAAGCAATAGCGAGGATCAGCATCACGAACTTGACCAGCAAGCTCGCGCCCAGGATCAGGCTGGCGATGGATAAGTCACTGTGCACGTTCGAACACCTTCTTCATTACCGGCGGAATTCGGCGCGGAACCAGACGTTCCGCGTCTACGCAACCGACTGTGTTGACTGCCTCGCAGACGGATGCGCCATCGGTCGCTGAAATTTTCTGTTCAAATTCGATACTTGCCCCGCGCAAACGCCTGAGCCGGCTGGCCACAACCAGCGCCTGGTTGAATCGGGCGGCGCTTACGTAGCGGACGTCAGTGCTCACGATGACGAAGATGATGCCGTCATCGTCTCTCATTCGGTCCTGCTCGAAACCGAGCTCACGCAACCATTCGGTGCGGGCACGTTCCATAAATCGCAGATAGTTGGCGTGGTACACGATACCAGCAGCGTCGGTGTCTTCGTAGTACACCCGAACCGGCCATTTGAACTCGCAGCTCACGCGCTGTCGTCCGGCGCCTCGACGGGGTCTGAGAACAGGTCAGGCGAAGCGCTCGAGGAGGACGGCACAGGCAGCCCAAAATGCTGCCACGACGAACGTGTCGCCACCCGTCCGCGCGGCGTACGCATCAGGAAACCCTGTTGGATCAGATACGGCTCAATCACGTCTTCGATGGTGCCGCGTTCCTCGCCGATGGCCGCGGCAAGACTGTCGATGCCAACCGGACCGCCATCAAATTTTTGCATCACGGCAAGCAGCAATTTTCGGTCCATGACGTCAAAACCGTGAACATCGACGTTTAACAGGTCCAGCGCACGCGAAGTTACGTCAGCATCGAGACGACCGTCCGCCTTAACATCGGCGTAATCGCGCGAGCGTCGCAGAAGTCGATTGGCTATGCGTGGCGTACCGCGTGAACGCTGTGCCAGTTCGGTCGCACCACCCTGGTCTATATCAAGATTCAGAATACCGGCCGCACGAGTAACGATGCGGGCGAGATCATCGACTGAATAAAATTCGAGCCGCTGAACGATACCGAAACGGTCGCGCAAGGGACTCGTGAGGAGTCCTGCTCGTGTTGTCGCTCCGACCAGCGTAAAACGCGGCAGATCTAGTTTAATGGCGCGCGCCGCCGGCCCTTCTCCGATCATGATGTCGAGCTGGTAATCCTCCATCGCGGGATAGAGGATTTCTTCAACGACCGGGCTCAGGCGATGAATTTCATCGATGAACAAAACATCGTTCGCTTCGAGGTTGGTCAGCAAAGCGGCGAGGTCCCCGGGCCGTTCAAGCACCGGCCCTGATGTCTGACGCAAATTGACACCCATTTCGTTGGCAATGATGTTCGCCAGAGTCGTTTTGCCTAGCCCGGGGGGACCAAAAATCAGAACGTGATCGAGTGCCTCGGCGCGCTTCCGGGCTGCGCCGATAAATATCTTCATCTGCTCGTGCACCGCAGGCTGCCCGATATAGTCGTCCAGGCGTTTGGGGCGAATCGATTGATCCAGATCGGCGTCCTCACCCGACGCGTCGGCGTCAATCAGGCGGTCTGGGTCAGTCATGGGTGGTGTTCTGGTTTCACTGCATTGGCGTCTACTGTGGCAGGAGGTTCTTCAGAACCTCACGAATAATGTGCTCGCTGGTGAGTCCGTCCGTGTCCATACCGTGGACGAACTTGCTAGCCTCAGCCGGTTTGTATCCAAGTGCGATGAGGCCGCTGATCGCATCGTTTGCCGGGTCGCCGGCGTTCGCGGCAGGGACGGACGAAATCGAAACAGTGTCGGGCTGGGCGACTCGATCACGCATCTCAATAATGAGCCGTTCGGCTGTTTTCTTACCGACACCGGGCAATGCGGTCAGGCGCGCGGTATCGCCGCTGTGGACGCAATCCGCAAATGAATTCGGGTCCATGCCACTCAGTATCACCAGTGCCATCTTAGTGCCAACACCGTTGACTTTCAGCAACGCGCGAAAGAGCGCGCGCTCATCTTCAGACGAAAAACCATAGAGCAAGTGGGCGTCGTCGCGGATCGCGAGGTGGGTATACAAAGAAACCTGTTGATTGATTTCCGGCAACGACCAGATGGTGGTCATCGACGCCTCCAGTTCGTAACCGACGCCATTACAGTCAACCAAAAGCTGCGGCGGTTTCTTCTCTACCAGTACGCCTGAAATACGACCGATCATCGCATGCCCCCGGCAAGCGCAATGCGGGCAATGCCTTCGCGCATGTGTGCATGACAAATCGCGGCTGCCAGCGCATCAGCAGCATCAGCTGACGGAGATTTATCGAGGCCGAGCAGGGCCTTGACCATGTGCTGCACCTGGCCTTTCTCGGCGTGACCACGACCGACGATGGCCTGTTTGATCTTGGTCGCCGCGTACTCATGAACGTCGAGCCCGGCCTGCCGAGCGCACAACATCGCCACCCCGCGCGCGTGCCCGAGCTTCAGCGCCGAATCCGCATTTCGGTTCATAAAGACTTTCTCGATTGCAGCTTCCTGGGGCTCATGCGCACGAATCACGTTAGCGAGACCGTCAAAGAGGGTCAGGAGCCGGTCGCCAAGTTCGTCACGGCCAAGCTGCAGGCACCCATGATCAATGTGATTCACTCGATGTTGCTCAACCGCTACCAGACCGTAACCTGTAATGCGCGAGCCGGGGTCAATGCCAAGGATGATGGTCAAAACGTGGTCGTCACAACTCAGCCACTGAGCTCACTTAGAATTTCATCCGAAATCCCGGCGTTGGAATAAACCTTTTGCACATCGTCTAACTCTTCGAGTATGTCCAGCAGTCGAATCATCTTGTCGGCATTACTGGCGTCGAGTTCGCTGTTATTCTCGGCTCGCATGGTGACATCAGCTGACTCTGGGTCGAACCCGGCTGCACTGATGCGCTCTCGAACATCGGAAAACTCGTTCGGGTCAGTCAACACTTCAAACGAACCATCGTCACCGCCGATCACATCTTCGGCGCCTGCTTCGAGAGCAGCTTCCAACAAAGCATCTTCCTCGACGCCGGTCGCGAAATTGAGCAGCCCGACCTTTTTGAACAGATAGGCAACTGAGCCATCAGTTCCGAGATTGCCACCGCATTTGGTAAATGCGTGCCTGACTTCAGCCACCGTGCGGTTACGATTGTCCGTCATGCAATCGACCATCACCGCAACACCGCCGGGGCCGTAGCCCTCATAGCGAATTTCGTCGTAGTTCTCGCCTTCACCGCCGCCTGCACCACGGTTGACAGCGCGTTCGACGGTGTCCTTGGGCATATTCGCGCCCATGGCTGCGTCAATAGCCGCACGCAGTCTGGGATTCGAGTCGGCGTCACCGCCACCCAAGCGGGCAGCAACGGTAATCTCTCGGATCAGCCGCGTAAAAAGTTTCCCACGCTTGGCATCCTGCCGACCTTTACGATGGCGAATGTTGGCCCATTTACTGTGTCCGGCCATGGCGTGCGGGCGACCTCCGATTCAATCCTGCGGTGATGTCCCAATTGTCGCAAATAAGACGCTGACTTGCATCGAATTTGCCTTAAAGATTGGTAATCTGTGCGGGATCCGGCCTGAGTAAAAAGAACCGTCGATCGCAGCTGCGGGTAGCCCTGTGCCGGATCGCCTGCGTGCCTGTGGTAAAAAGGACGGGTCCTGCAATGGCAGCGGCGAGTAACGGCCTGCCCGAATATCAGGCGTCGTTGTTGCCGTAGACCACCTGCTTTCGCGCTGCGGTGAAATCGAGCAAGCGCCTGATCGGTATCTGAGCGCGTTCAGCGATATCACGAGGTACGTCGATTTCATTCTCGCCGCTCACCAGGACGTCGCGCAGCTTGGTCAGCGCGTTCATAGCCATCCATGGGCACTCGGCGCAGCTGCGGCAAGTGGCGCCGCGGCCGGCGGTCGGCGCTTCTATCAGCGTTTTTCCCGGTGCGGCCTGTTGCATCTTATAGAAGATGCCCTTGTCAGTCGCGACTATGAACTGCGCCGCATCCATTTCCCGAACCATCTTGATCAACCCGGACGTCGATCCTACATAGTCAGCCTGCGCTATGACGCCGGGTGGGGACTCAGGGTGCACGAGCACTTTAGCGGCGGGATGTTCGGCCCTCAGGGCTTCAAGCTCCTGCGTCTTGAATTCTTCGTGCACAATACAGGCGCCACCCCATAGCAGCATGTCTGCACCGGTTTGCGTGCGAATGTAATCGCCAAGGTAGCGGTCGGGCGCCCAGACAATGCTCTGGCCCTGCGCTTTAAGGTGGCTAACCACGTCAAGTGCACTGCCCGAGGTCACCATCCAGTCTGCGCGTGCCTTCACGGCCGCACTGGTATTGGCATAAACAACGACCGTGCGCTCGGGGTGTTGATCGCAGAACGCAGAAAATTCCGCTGCCGGACAACCCAGGTCCAGCGAACAGTCAGCATTCAGATCGGGCATCAAAACCCGTTTCTCGGGGTTGAGAATTTTGGCCGTTTCGCCCATGAAGCGAACGCCGGCAACGATCAGTGTCGAAGCCGGATGCTCGTTGCCGAACCGCGCCATGTCGAGCGAATCGGAGACGTGTCCGCCAGTGGCGTCAGCCAGCGCCTGAATTTGAGGGTCGGTGTAGTAGTGCGCAACCAGCACCGCATTATTGGCCTTCAGCAGTGCGGCAATTTCGTCGTTTAACGAATCGACTTCATAAGCATCAAGCGCCTCGTGCTGCACAGGCGGCACCTGGATGGTTTGCTGGATCGGGAGCGTGGGTTCCATAAGCTCACCACAAGATAAGCGGTGTTTTCGCCCTCGCCTTATCGCACCGACAAGAGCCGAGGGTCCTTCAGGTAGTTTAGGCTATTCGGGCGCGCCTTTCGGCTTTCGCAGCCGAATCGACAGTTCACGCAATTGGCGTTCACTGACTTCACCAGGCGCGCTGGTCAGCGGGCAGCTCGCAGTTTGCGTCTTGGGAAACGCGATGACATCACGAATCGAATGCTCGCCGGCCATCAGCATCGCCAAGCGGTCAAGTCCGAACGCGATGCCACCGTGGGGCGGACATCCGTAGTCGAGCGCCTCGATCAGAAAGCCGAATTTCTCTTCGGCTTCGTCGTCGGCGATCCCGAGCTGTTTGAAAATTTCTCGCTGCATCTCCGGGCGGTGAATACGTATCGAACCACCGCCGATCTCCGAACCGTTCAATACCATGTCGTAGGCGCGTGACAACGCCGCACCCGGGTTGCCAGCCACTGCAGCGACGTCATCGACCGGGGCTGTAAACGGGTGGTGCAAAGGCGTCCAGCGTTGCTCACCGTCGTCAAATTCGAACATCGGGAAGTCAACAACCCACAGCGGCTGCCAGCCTTCGCTGAGCAGTTCGAGATCGGCGGCCAGCTTGTCACGCAGCGCACCGAGGGCGGCGTTCACGATGATGGCATCATCAGCCCCAAAGAAAATCAAATCACCGTCGGCGGCGCCGGTACGTTGAAGAATTTGAGCGACCACCTCATCAGGCAGAAATTTGAGGATGGGTGACTGCAGTCCTGCTTTGCCCTGCTCGACTGCATTGACCTTGATGTACGCCAGCCCCTTGGCACCGAACACACCCACGTACTCGGTGTAGTCGTCAATTTGCTTGCGCGTAAGCAAACCACCCCCGGGAGCACGCAGCGCGGCCACGCGGCCGGCATCGCTGGCGGCCGGTGCCGCAAAGACCTTGAACTCAACGTCGCCCATAAGGTCGCCGACTTCGACCAGCTCCAGCGGATTGCGTAAATCCGGCCGGTCACTGCCATATCGATCCATGGCCTCAGCATAGGACAGTCGCGGGAAGGGGTCGGGCAGCGTGATATCGAGGACGGTATCAAACAGCCCGCGGATCATCGTTTCCATGAGGCCGGTTATCGCCGCCTCATTGATGAACGACATTTCGACATCGAGTTGGGTGAATTCGGGCTGGCGATCGGCACGCAAATCTTCGTCTCGAAAACAGCGGGCAATCTGATAATAGCGATCCATGCCCGACATCATCAGCAGCTGCTTGAATAGTTGCGGTGATTGCGGCAGGGCAAAAAAGCGTCCGTCATGAGTACGACTCGGCACAAGGTAATCGCGCGCGCCTTCGGGCGTTGCCTTGGTCAGAATCGGCGTCTCGATTTCAACAAAATTTTCGTGATCGAGATAATCCCGCAGGGTCTTGACGATGCGACTGCGTAAAAGCAGGTTCTCACGCATGCGATCGGTACGCAGGTCGATGTAGCGATATTTCAGGCGAGTGTCATCGTGAACATGGCGTTCTTCAACCTGGAAAGGCGGCGTTTTCGCAGCGTTCAGAATTTCAAGTTCGCTGACCAGAACCTCAACTTGCCCGGTGGGCATCTCCGGATTGATAGTCCCCTCGGGGCGTTGGCGAACGCGGCCTGTTGCGCGCAGCACGAACTCCGATCTGACACGTTCCGCGGTAGCGAAACTATCCGGCGTATCCGGGTCGATAACAACCTGGGCAACACCCTCGCGATCGCGAAGATCGATAAAAATGACGCCACCGTGATCGCGTCGATGATGAACCCAGCCGCACAGCGTGACTTCCTCTCCAAGGAGGGACTCGGTCAGGACTCCACAGTAGTGTGTACGCATCGGTATGGGCTGAGGTTGATGGGTCGGGCGGGAGCGGAAAGGGCGGCATCATACGGTTTGACTCCGGCACCCGCAATGTCGCTACACACGCGGCCGGTGTCAGTCAGCGTCGCTTCCGGAACTCTTCGTTGACTCTTTCGAATCGCCGTTGTCCGACTTCGCCTCGCTCTTCTTACTGTCGCCGCTCTCCGCTTTGCCATCGCTCCCCTTTTTTTCAGACGATGCTGCGGTCGGTTTGCCGCTGTTCTTGAAATCCGTTTCATACCACCCGGTCCCCTTGAGCTGGAAACCGACCGCCGAAATCAATTTTCGCAGATTGTCGGTATTACAGGCTGGGCAGGTTTTCAGGCGCTCGTCGGTCATGCGCTGCATCACTTCCAGCTTGTGACCGCATTGTTCACATTGGTACTCGTAAATTGGCATTGCTACTCCTGCCAGAACTCGGGCTGCCGCGATCATGGAGATTGCCGCTGAAATTTCAAGCCCCGTGTCAAATACTGAGCCGAAATTGCCAGCGCGGCAGCGAACCGTGTACATGCGCCGCCGCTTTCGCTAGGATCGCCGCCCCTGCCAACTGCGCTGGCTGACGACCAATCGCCGGCGTGTCGAATCGGACATCGGCAGGCTGGTCAAATCACACATCGCGGGCCGTTAGCTCAGCTGGTAGAGCACCGGACTTTTAATCCGATGGTCGTAGGTTCGAACCCTACACGGCCCACCATCATCCGCCATGCGGACCCCGCGTGATTACCATAGGAAGTTGCCGCGCGCTGCCGCACTGGAGCGATTAAAACTTTCGTAAATATGGGCAAAAACAGTCGATTAGCACGTCAAAGACAGTTATATTGCGCGGATCTTGTCAGGAGCCTCCGCTTTCAAGGGATCCCAAATAAATCCCGGAGCCTCTCTGGCGCAATCTGAAATGCCCAATATTCGCAGCGTCGGAATGGCCCTGCAGGAGGCCGTTTCGTTTCTGTTTCAGCGACTTCGAGGTCGCGGCAACTCAGTTCAACCAACGTCCGCAGAAAAAGCTAAACATCTGGAGAGAGACCTAACATGGCGGTGAACATCATTCTGGCTTTGTCATTATTCGGCCTGGCCACGGCATTTTTCTACTCTTCCTCGGTCAAAAAGATACCCATCGATATGGGCGTCGATGACAACGACACCAAGGATCGCCTGGCCAAGATTTCCTCGGCCATTTCCAGCGGTGCCATGGCCTTTCTGAAGCAGGAATACAAATTCATGGCGATCTTCATGGTCGTGTTCGCGGCCATCATTGCGGCGCTCATTGATGATCACCACACCGATTATGTTAACGAAGGCATCTACACAGCAATTGCATTCCTGTTCGGCGCCGTAATTTCCATTGCCTCCGGCTTCATCGGCATGCGCATCGCCACCGTGGGTAATGTCCGCACCACGGTCTCGGCTAACAAGTCGCTGTCGGATGCATTCAACATCGCGCTCCATTCGGGCTCTGTGATGGGGTTCGGCCTTGTCAGCTTGGCCTCGCTGGGCCTGCTGTTGGTCTACCTGTTGCTGAAAATGATGATGCCCGAACAGTTACCGACCCACGTGTTGATGGAAGTGATCGCGGGCTTCGGTCTGGGCGGTTCATCCATCGCGTTGTTCGCGAGAGTCGGTGGCGGCATCTTCACCAAAGCCGCAGACGTCGGCGCGGACCTGGTCGGCAAAGTGGAAGCCGGCATCCCGGAAGACGACCCGCGAAACCCTGCTGTCATCGCTGACAACGTCGGTGACAATGTCGGTGACGTCGCTGGCATGGGCGCAGATCTCTTCGGTTCGTGTGCCGAAAGCACCTGCGCGGCCATGGTCATCAGCGCAATTGCTTTTGCCGGCAACGTTGACGCACTGCTTTACCCCATCGTCATTTCGGCCGTGGGCATACCGGTCAGCCTCATCACCATCTTGATGGTTCGGGTTAATTCCGAAGAGCAGGTCGGTCCTGCACTGAAGAAGATGCTCATTATCTCGAGCGCGGTGATGGCGGCGGTCATGTACGTCATCACCATGCAACTGGTGCCGGAAACGTTCGAAATTGAGGGCCAGATGACCACCGCCCTCAATGTCTACTACTGCTTCCTGGCGGGCCTGATCTCCGGCCTGGTGGTTGGTCTTCTGACCGAGTACTACACTGCGCACGACTACAAGCCTGTGCGCGAAGTGGCGCAGTCCTGCGAGACCGGATCCGCGACCAATATCATTTTTGGCCTGGCACTCGGTTACCAGAGTTCCGTGCTGCCCTACGTGGCCATCGGCATGGCAATTTACTTCCCCTGGATCCTGGCCGGCATGTACGGCGTCGCGATTGCCTCGCTTGGCATGCTCGGCACGCTGGTGATCGCACTGACTATCGATGCGTACGGCCCTGTTGCCGATAACGCGGGCGGCATCGCCGAGATGGCCGGCATGGACGAACACGTTCGTGAACGCACCGATATTCTGGATGCCGCCGGCAACACGACCGCGGCGATGGGCAAGGGCTTCGCGATCGGCGCAGCAATTCTGACCTCCCTGGCACTGTTCGCCGCCTTCCTGACGCGGGCCGATTTACTGCTGAAAGAGCAGCACGGTCCCGCCTACGATCTCCTCGGTTCGATCAACCTGCTCGACCCGATGGTTTATACCGGGCTGTTCATCGGTGCGGTGCTGCCCGCCTACTTCTCGGCCATGACCATGAAGTCGGTCGGATCAGCGGCCTACGAGATGATTGAAGAGGTGCGTCGTCAGTTCCGCGAAATCCCCGGCATCATGGATGGCAAGGGCGACCCGGATTACGACCAATGTGTCGCGATATCGACCAAGGCCGCACTCAAAGAAATGATTGCACCCGGTGTCCTGATCATGGGCGCACCGCTGTTGACCGGATTCCTGTTCGGCATCGAGGCAACCGCCGGGCTGTTAGCCGGATCACTCGTTTGCGGCGGTGTCCTCGCGATTTCGAGCTCCAATTCCGGTGGCGCCTGGGACAATGCCAAGAAGTACATCGAAAAAGGCAACCACGGCGGTAAAGGTACGGAGGCGCACAAAGCTGCGGTCGTCGGCGATACGGTGGGCGATCCGCTGAAGGACACCTCCGGCCCTTCGCTCAACATTCTTATCAAGTTGTCGGCGATTCTTTCGCTGGTATTTGTACCTTTCTTCGTGCAATACGGTGGCATCCTGGTCGGCTGATAAGGTCGCCTGACCGCCATGAAAACCGGCGCCTTGCGCCGGTTTTTTTTGCCCGGCGTTCCACATCCGGACAGATCATCAGGCGGACTGTGGTGCCTGTCTAGGCAGCGCACGCCGTATCGATGCCCTGATTGATCTCTGATCGGCAAGAACGCAGCAGCGGGAAGACGTTCCGGCCGACCGGGTTGTCGGTGACCGGTCGGGGCCGTCGACCGGAAAGCGGCGTTCTGACATGTGGCCCGGGCAAAAAAAACGCCCCGGGGGGCGTTCGTGGTGTGGAGCGGCGGTTTCGCGGGCTTAAGCGCTCTCCAGGCAGCGGAGGGCACTCCCTTTTTCATAATTATTATCCGTGGGGGGGATGGGGGACTGATGCGTATCTTCCGTGGGAACTAATATACGAGCTAATTCCGCGAAAACTGTTACCCATTACACAATGTACCGTCGATTTAACAGTTGTTTTATTTCCGCCAGGAACAGCGGCGGGGAATGGGTCGGAAAAGGTTCAGCGGCGACGCCGGTTGCCGCGGTTTTCGTCTTCCAACTCGAGCAGGGTCTCTTCCACGTCTTCCAACCGCGCCACAATTTTCTGGCGTTGATAATTAGTCAGCCCCGGGGTCTGTCGCGCCAGGCGCAGCTGCTCAGCAGCGTAGGGATACTCCCCCATGCTCAGGTAGTACTCAGCCAGGGAATGATGGGCATTGGCGACCTCGCCAAGCTGGTCTTCGGATTCAGCGAGAAATTTGTAGAACTTCGGATCACGTCGATCAGACAAGCCATACCCGCGCAAGAGCTTTTTCGCGTCGGCGGCCCGGTTAACCAGCAGCAATGCATTGATATAACCGTAAACCGCCGCGCGGCTCTCACTGTTCAGGCGGTAAGCCGTTTCGAAATGGCTTAAGGCCTCCTCATATTGACGCGCGGCCTGCTCGAGCCGCCCCGCCGCGAGGTGGAAAGACAGCACGGTCGGGAACTCGCCGGTCAGTTTCGCGAACTCAACCCGTGCCTGGTCAAAGTTGCCGGTTTCGGTAAGCGCCAGCGCGAGTTGGTATCGGGCAACTTCGAGATAGTGATAATTGCCGTCGCGTAATTCGGTCTCCGCCATGTGCAAGGCCCGCATCGGGTCAGACTGCGCCCGGACCCTGAGCTTCGCCTTGATGAGGTGATACATGTAGCTGTCTTCGCGCACGACCTCGGGCTTGACGGTTTCTGCGCGACTGCGCGCCTCGGCAATTCGATTGATCGTAATCGGGTGAGTTCTGAGGTACTCCGGAATGTGAGCCGGATCGTTGTAGCGATTGGCGCGCTGCATGCGCTCGAAAAACACGGCCATTTTCTCGGTGTCATAGCCGGCGTTGCTCATCAGACGAATACCCAGTGCGTCGGCCTCTTTTTCATTGGCACGGGTGAAATTGATGCGTTGCTGCGCCGCTGCCGCCTGCGACGCCATGAGCGCGGCCGCACCGGCCTGAGGATTGGCCGCTGCCAGGACGATGGCGCCAATCAGCGCGGCCATGCTCGGCATGCTCATTTTTGAGGCGGCTTCGATCATCCGCGCTCCGTGGCGCTGGGTCACGTGCGCGATTTCATGACCAACCACCGAAGCGAGCTCCGCTTCGGTGCGACTTTCGAGGATCAAGGCCGTATGGAAGCCCACGAATCCCCCGGGTACTGCAAAGGCATTCACAACAGGGCTGTCGATAACGAAAAAATAAAAGTCACCGTAGTAATCAGAATGATCACTCATGCTGTGGCCGAGGCTCTGAATATAGTCCTCCACTTCCTCATCGGTCACGAGCGGTGCCTGGCGCCGTAACACGCGCATGAACCCTGCACCGAGCTTGCGCTCCTGTTCCGGGGAAATAATCGCGCCGGCGGAGTCGCCGATATCCGGCAAATTAATGGATTCCTGAGCTTGCGCCACCGCGTTCATGCCGAGCACGACAGCGAGCAGGTAAGGATGGAGTTTAGATGTCATCGAGTCCCGCAATGAGAAATTCGCCAGAGGCAGATGGTCAGCGCTGCGTATATTGTAGAGTAAGACCCCGAGCATAACCTCGAGTTCGATCGATTACAGGTTTCGAATCCCGTGATGGAAAATTTGCTGCCCGCGCGGGGTCTTAAGCCATATTCGCCTTTCCCGGCCCGAACCCGGGAGCAAAACAATCCAAATTTAAGGGAATCTCGTTGAATTCAAAGAACACGTTTTATGCACAGTCCGGCGGGGTGACCGCCGTCATCAACGCCTCAGCATGCGGTGTCATCGAGACTGCCCGTCAACATGCAGACACCTTCGGCAAAGTGTACGCTGGCCGCAACGGCATTATCGGCGCTCTGACTGAAGATTTGATCGACACCTCGGCTGAACCCGATCAGGCGATTGCGGCTCTGAGGCACACTCCGTCCGGGGCGTTCGGCTCCTGCCGCTACAAGCTGAAAAGCATCGAGGAGAACCGCGCTGAGTACGAACGGCTGATCGAGGTTTTCCGTGCCCACGATGTCGGTTACTTTTTTTATAACGGGGGCGGTGATTCGCAGGACACTTCAAACAAGATTGCGCAGTTCAGTGCCGACAGCGGCTACCCGCTGACCTGCATCGGCATCCCCAAGACCGTCGACAACGATTTGCTCATTACCGACAACTGCCCCGGATTCGGTTCAGTGGCAAAGTATGTTGCCGTTTCGATTCGCGAGGCAGGGTTCGACGTCGCCTCGATGGCGAAGACATCAACCAAGGTGTTTGTCATGGAGGTCATGGGCAGACACGCCGGCTGGATCGCCGCTGCCGGCGGTCTCGCCGCCACCGCGCCGGGCATGGCTCCGCACCTCATTTTGTTTCCGGAAGTGACCTTCGATGAGACTGATTTCCTCAAGCGCGTCAAACAATGCGTCGAAGACCACGGCTATTGTGCGATTGTCGTCTCTGAAGGGCTGAAAAACGCCGACGGCAAGTTTGTCGCCGAAGCGGGCACCCGCGACGCCTTTGGTCATGCACAGCTCGGCGGTGTTGCGCCGGTCATTGCGGAGTTGATTAAAAACGCCCACGGATACAAATATCACTGGGCGGTAGCGGACTACCTGCAGCGGGCGGCTCGCCATATCGCCTCGAAGACAGATGTCGACCAGGCTTACGCGCTGGGGCAGGCCGCGGTAAAAATGGCTCTGGCCGGCGCAAACGCCGTGATGCCGACCATCGTGAGAACCAGTGATTCACCATACCAGTGGGAAATCGGCAAGGCTGAACTCAAGGACGTTGCCAATGTTGAAAAGATGATGCCACCGGAATACATCACAGACGACGGATACGGCATCACCGAGGCATGCCGTACCTACCTAAATCCGCTGATTGCAGGCGAAGACTATCCGCCATTCATCAACGGGCTGCCGGACTACGTGACACTGGAGAACCGAGCGGTGAAGAAGATTCTGAATACGGATTTCGAACCGGTCTGAGCCCGTTTAGCTGCGGCCACGCCGTGCCCGGCTGAGGCCGATATCAGTCCGCTCGGACCAGCGCCGTTGTGATACCCGCTTTATTCAGTACCTCGGCGGTCTCCGACAGCGGCAGACCGACGACGGAGGAATAGCTGCCTTCGATCGACCGCACAAACACGCCGCCGAGCCCCTGAATGCCATAAGCACCGGCCTTGTCGGCCGGTTCACCGGTTGCCCAGTAAGCGTCGATTACTTCATCGTCGAGCGCGCTGAACGTTACCCGCGTCACCACCACCAGCGCTTCATGGAACTGGGCTCGACGGCTGACCACCAGCGCGGTCAGAACTTCGTGCGTTCGGCCTGATAAACAATGCAGCATTTCCCTGGCATCGTCCGCGTCGGCAGGCTTGCCGAATATGCGGGTGCCGATTGCGACCGCGGTATCAGCCACGAGTATGGTTTCGTCGTCAGCAGAGCCTGTCAGTGCCGCCTGTGCTTTCAGTGCCGCCACACGCGAAACATAGTCCCGCACCGCCTCGTCGCGGGCGCGCGATTCGTCGATGTCCACCGGGCAAACCTCGAATTCAACGCCGAGCTGACCGAGTAGTTCGGCACGCCGCGGCGATGCAGAGGCGAGTATCAGTCTGCCCATCAGTCCCGGTGGTATGGATGACCATTAATGATGGTCCAGGCGCGGTAGAGCTGCTCGGCCAGTACTACCTGGACGAGCAGATGCGGCAAAGTCATCGCCGACAACGACCAGGCTGCGAGCGCGCGGTCTCGAAGCGATTGATCGAGACCATCGGCACCACCAATTACCACCGTAATTTGGTCGTAATCCTGGCGCAGACGGTCGAGCGCGCTAGCAAACTTGCGACTGTTCATCTGGATGCCCGCTTCGTCCAATGCGAGCACCGGCGCCTTGTTTGGAAAGCGCCTGGTCAATCGCGCCGATTCGTCGGCACAGCGCTCAGCCGAAGATTTTGAAGACGGCCCGGGCGCGACGCAGTCAAAACGAACTTCAAGCCCGGGTCGGCAGCGCTCGGCGTACTGAGACGTCAGATCACGGGTCCAGCTCGGCGGCCGCCGACAAACACTGAACACATCAATGCGCACCCCGATTACCTGTACGGCACGGCCGCTAGCGGCAACCCGACGCCGTGAACGTCGGGCAGCAACCGCTCACCTTCCCGCCACAGCTTGTTGTGGTGAACATCGCGCTGTTTCAGCCTGGTTCATGCGCGGTGTGGGGTTCGAGTTCCCACAGTTTTTCAAGCTGATAGAAATCGCGCGTTTCGGGCTGCATGATATGAACCACGACGTCGCCCAGATCCACCAACACCCATTCCCCGTCTTGCTCACCTTCCAAACCCCGCACTTCGCTGCCGAAATCCCGTACCGTTTCGCGCAATCGCTCGGTCAAAGCCTTCACCTGGCGCGACGAGCGGCCGGACGCCACAATCATGAAATCGGTAATGGTTGTGATCGCAGCAACTTCTAGCACTCGGATATCGACTGCCTTGCCATCATCCAGCGCTTCCCGTACGTGGTTTGCGAGTTCCCGCGATGTTTCAATCTGCGCCCGATTCATGCTTGGTACAAACCTCGTTGACGAATGATTTCGGCGACCGACTCGGGAACCAAATAGCGAACGCTTCGCCCTTGTGCGCAACGCGCGCGGATATCGGTGGCCGAAATAGGAAACTCTGGTGCTTCGAAAAAACAGATTCGACCGCAGGCCGCCTGTTTGAGTTCGGTACGGTCGGTGGTCGCCCGAACCGCCACCAAATCCTCCAGCCTTGCGTCGATCTTCAATTTCGCGCCGGGCCGTGAAACCACGATCAGGTTGGCGAGTTCGTCACGCCTGGGGCGGAAGACGATCTGGAAATTC
>CAXGUU010000043.1:0-15546 GCA_964012875.1 uncultured bacterium | reverse complement strand
CGCGATCCACGACCTGAAATGAATTGCTCATGGTGAGTGGCAACGAATCGAATCGCCCGGTAACTCGCAATACCCCAGGCACCTCGGCCACCATAAACCGGCGCCTCGGCGTCGTAGTAAACCGGGGCGTGTTCGCGCATCCACTCATACGCGGTGAACGGATTACGGTGGAACTCCGGGTCCATAATGCGAATATCGCTACGCGGGGGATGAGTGATGCGTCGAGCCATTTGAATAAAAGGGGCCTGCCTCGTTTTCGATTGCGAGCGCGCGACTAACCTATAATCGCCGCATCCATTAAAACCCAAGGAACCCGCTCATGGCCAAGCTGCTGTATATCGAGTCTTCACCCCGCAAAGAGCGCTCGCATTCCATCAAGGTCGCCAACGCCTTCCTCGACGCCTATGCGCAAGCCAGGCCCGCGGATTCCATCGACCGCCTCGACCTCTGGGCGGAAGACATACCGAGCTTTGATGGCGCGATGATTGACGCCAAGTACGCCGTCATGCACGGGCAGGAGCCGACTGCGGACGAGCAGGCCGCGTGGGCCATCGTAACTGAATGGGCGAACCGCTTTAACGCTGCGGACAAGTACCTGATCTCGGTACCCATGTGGAACTTCGGCATTCCCTACCGCCTCAAACAATACATCGACGTCGTGACCCAGCCTGGCCTGACCTGGAGTTTCGATCCGGCCACCGGATACAGCGGGCTCGGTAGCGGCAAAGCGGTCGCGGTTTATTCAAGCGCTGGGGTTTACCACGACGGCAGCGGGGCTGAAGCCATGGATTTGCAGAAACCAACGGTTGAAAACTGGCTCGCTTTCGTCGGTATCACCGACGTTCAACGAGTCATCGTGGCGCCAACCCTGGCAACCCCGGAAGAGGTCTCAAAGGCAGGCGATGACGCCTGTGCAGCGGCGGCAGCCATCGCAGCGAACTTCTGAAAGCGGGCATCAGTCGTCTCCGCGCCGTGCGCCGATGACGAGGCAGCGGGGGCGTCGATACAACTGTAAAAACGTGATTCAGGTTACAGCTTTGGCTGCAAATGACTGGCATTGGACCGGCGGATTGCCTATGATGCGCCGCCATTCCGATCATTTCTCCATATAATCAAGAACGTGCAAGCCGCATTTAGTCTCGTTTTTGGCGTTGTCATGAGCGCCAACGTTCTGGCACTCGAGGGCCACCAAGCCTTCGTCGGCGGTTTGCGGGCATTTGAGGCCGGGGACTACGAAACCGCCGCCGCATTAATGGAAGCCGCACTTGAGTCCGAGCCCGCATGCGCACGCTGCGCGCACGTTCAGGGCAAGAGCTACGGGCGCATGGCCGAACGGGCGGGTTGGAGCGATGCCATCGGGCTTGCGAAAAAGACCCGTTTGGCACTGGAGCAGGCAGTCGAACTTGACCCCTACGACACCGATGCGATTCGCGATCTGATCGAATACTACCGCAAGGCCCCGGGGTTCCTGGGCGGCAGCAAGCGGAAGGCTGAAGCGCTGGAGAAACGTCTGCAGCGATTCGGAGTCGATCAGACCTCATAGCCCGGACCTGATTCCGGGACGTCATCGACTAAGCGCAACTCACCGGCTCGCACGCGATGACCCAGGGCGTATTTTTCGATCTCGGTGGCACGCTGTTCAGCTACCGCAATGTCGCACGCGCAACCCTGCCGCTGCTCATCGACGGCGCCGAACGCCTCGGTCTTGCCCGGAAGACAGATGACATCAAACAGGCCTACACGCAGGCCGGCCGCGATGTTAATTCGCACTACGCGGAACAAGACTACTATCTGCACAGCGATTTTTTTGTGGATACGTTTCGGCGCTTTGCCGAAATACTAGGCGGGTCCGCGGACGATGACACCGCAAACTGGTACCTGAACACACACCGCGAAGCCATCGTTAACTGCCTCGTGCTCAAGGAAGATTGCACAGAGACGCTGGCGCATCTGAAGGAGGCAGGCCTCTATCTCTCTGTTGTCTCCAACATTGACGACGATATGTTGCTCCCGCTGATCGAACGCGAAGGCCTGGAGCAGTATTTCGATCACTGGACGAGCTCAGAGTCGGCGCAGTCGTGCAAGCCGCACCGTGGCTTTTTTGAACATGCGCTTGAGCTGTCCGGTCTTCATGCTGCGAACGTGCTGTTTGTCGGTGACTCGCCCGAACACGATATCGCCGGGGCCAATGCAATCGGTATGCGAACCGCACTGGTCTCGGACGGCGGCATGCCACCGCCTTTACTGGTCGGCCGCGAAACGGTGGCGCCCGATCATCGTCTCGAAAACCTGTCAGAGCTGAAAGCAATCGTCGCGGGCTAGACAAGGTCCGAACGGGTCGTGAATCGCCCACAGCTTGCGTCACAGTGCCGCATATGTTGATCGGCTGCTAATATCCCGAAGACAAGCAACCACTGGGGAGACAGTTCATGGCAACGGTAAGTGCAGCAAATGGGATCAAGGCAACCAACAAGGCGCTGATGGACGCGATCAAGGCGGGTGATGCCGCGGCGGCCGCGAAGTGCTACACAAGCAACGCGATTTTAATGCCGCCCGGCGCGAAGGCCTGCAAAACGCTGAAGTCGATTGAA
This sequence comes from uncultured bacterium, assembly GCA_964012875.1. Lineage (GTDB taxonomy): Bacteria > Pseudomonadota > Gammaproteobacteria > CAXGUU01. The sequence continues at coordinate 12,955 of CAXGUU010000043.1, read as the reverse complement.
GCGTTCTGGGGCGGCGCGATCAAATCTGGAGTCACGGCGGTTAACCTTCGAACCATGAAAATCGAGGTTCATGGTTCAACAGCAATTGAGTATGGCTCGGCGACCCTAAAGGGTCCGCGCGGAAAAACGCTCGACAATGCGAAGTTTGTTGTGGTGTGGAAGAAGAAAGGCAAGAACTGGAAATTGCACATCGACATTTTCAACAGTAACGGTTGAGTTTGATGTTGGCGTTCCATGGGGCGTTCCGCGCCCCGCGGGGCGACCACCCTGCGGATTCATTTGCGACCGCGCGCCTCACGGCGAACCAGATCAATCGACCGGGTTTCCGGATCATAAAGTATGACCGCGGTACCGGCTTCAAGCTGACCTTGAACTGCGGCAATCTTCTCTTCCAGAGTGCGCTCGAAAATGCCGTAGTCAGTCCCTTCACGCAGGACGTAGGACTCGACCACACCGCGCAGTGCCGCCACTGACAAGTCTCGAAACGGTACCTCAACTGCCTTCGTTTTATGTGCCCGGTTGTCTTCGGGCTCATTCATTGAGCAGCTCCAACTAGTGGCCACTGGCGTATTTGCGTTGGGTAACGCAAAGCGGTGGTCGCGGTAACGCCCGCGGATCGGCGAAAACGAGCAAGTGCATTATCGAAGTTGCCGTCGGTATCGTATTCATTCCCATGATGATAGCGCCGACCACGGCTGGCGCCAGTACCACGACTCGGTTGCGCGCGGGGATTGCATTCAGGTTGGCGAAAAAATTGAAGCGGTCGTCAGGTTCGATCACGCTCTGGGCATCAGTCGTGACGGACACTTTCAGGCCCAGTTCAAGCGACTGCTCCTCGGTGATTTTTGTATCGAACAGCAGGCCGTCATCAACTTCAAGCCGAACATGAAGTTCGCTGTTGATCTTGCTGCCGCTCTAGGTGGAGGCCCTGATTTTCCTGCGCGTAAAACTGAAACTGGTTTCGCGCGTTATTTTTATGTGTTTCCGGAAAATGATCTTTTCGTCGTGAACGGGCCGCTAGTCTTTGACTTCGACATGCGCGATGACGGGAACTTCGGCGTCTTTACCCAGCAGTTCCGGGTCGTGCACAACGATATCGCAGCGCAAGTCGTCTGATCGTGGGTTCGCGCCACTAAGCAGCGTGAAGTCAACTTTGCTGGCCATTTTTGTTCCGCAGTGGCCTTGTCTAATGCATTACTATTAGACCATCGAGTCGTACTCAGGAGCCATGGATGTTGAGGTCTGCCCAAGTTTCAGTTCTGCTGATTGTATCCCTGCTGCCGCTTTCGGCTTTTGCCGAAACTGTCGTCGACGACGCGGCGCTGGCCAACGATGCCGACGGTGAAAACTGGCTGGCCTATGGCAGAACCTACAGCGAACAACGCTACAGTCCATTGGATCAAATCAATGCGGGCAATGTTCAGAAGTTGGGGCTCGCCTGGCATATGGATCTGCCCAAAGACCGCTCGCTGCTAGGCACGCCGCTGGTCGTGGACGGTGTGATGTACTTCGAAGGCAGTTTTAACTATATCTACGCGGTCAACGCCAAGACAGGCGAAACGATCTGGACATTCGACCCGAAAGTGATCGAGCACGCGGGCGATCGCATGCGGGTTATGTGGGACACCAGTCGCGGGCTTGCTTATTGGAAAGGCCGCGTCTACGCGGCGACCATCGACGGCCGCCTGATCGCCGTTAATGCGACAACAGGCGAACAGGTCTGGAGCGTGATGACTGTAGACCCACGCAAGGCCCTGTTTATTACCGGCGCGCCGAAAGTTTTTCGTGACAAAGTCATCATCGGCAACGGTGGCACTGAGTGGGGTCCGGCACGGGGCTATGCTACCGCTTACGATGCTGAGACCGGGGAACTCGCGTGGCGTTTCTGGGCAGTACCAGGAAATCCGGCGGATGGTTTTGAAAACAAGGCCATGGAAATGGCCGCCGAAACCTGGTCGGGTGAATGGTGGAAATACGGTGGTGGTGGCAACATCTGGCACGGCATTACCTACGACCCGGAGTTCAACACCGTCTATATCGGTACCGGCAATGGTTCGCCCTGGAACCAGAAGATCCGCTCGCCAGAAGGCGGCGACAACCTCTTTCTGTGTTCAATTGTTGCACTCGATGCCGACACCGGCGAGTACAAGTGGCACTACCAGACCGTGCCCGGTGAAACCTGGGATTACAACTCCAACATGGACATCGTGCTGGCCGATATCAAGTACAACGAACAAACCATCAAGGCGATACTGCACGCGCCCAAGAACGGATTCTTCTACGTCATCAATCGGGCGACCGGTGAACTGTTATCGGCGGAAAAATTTGGTCGCGCAGACTGGGCTTCCCACATCGATCTCAAAACCGGACGACCGGTAGAACGTGCCGGCGCGCGCTACGAGGACGGTGAGGAAGTCGTGTGGCCGAGTGCGGTCGGTACACATTCCTGGCATGCCATGTCTTATAGCCCTGACACCGGTCTCGCTTACATTCCCTCAGTTGAAATGCCCGGGTTCTACACCGACAAGGGCATGAAATTGCAGGAGTGGAAATCACCGTATTTCGCCTTCGATCCGGCCCTCGACACCGTGCGTGACGATGTTCCCGCGGACGCGGGTACGGGCGCCCTGCGGGCGTGGAATCCGGTCACTCAGAAACTGGCGTGGGAAGTGCCACTGCCCGGTATCTGGAATCCGGGCACTCTGGCGACCCGCGGTAACCTGGTCTTTCAGGGCGGCGCGGACGGCCGCTTCGTCGCCTACGATGCCACCAATGGAAAACCGTTGTGGCGGGTGGAACTCGGTTCAGGCATTTCCGCGCCGCCTATCACCTATTCAGTCGACGGCGTTCAGTATGTTTCCCTGCTGATGGGTTGGGGCGGCACCGGTGCGTCGATGGTGGGGTCAATTGCTGCTCAGCACGGCTGGGCCTACAAAGCCCAGACCCGCCGTCTGTATACCTTCGCCCTGAACGGCGAAAACGCATTACCGGAATCGAACCCGCCATTCTTTCCGAAGCCGCTGAAACAACCCGAGTTCGAGATCGATGAAAGCCTGATCGCGCAGGGTAGCTGGCTGTTCAAGGAATCCTGCATGATGTGCCATGGCTCCGGTGCGGTCTCAGGGGGCTATGCTCCCGACCTTCGTGCCTCTCCGATACCCCTTTCCGAGGCAGCATTTAAAGACGTGGTTGTGAACGGCGCGCTGCTTAACAATGGCATGCCGAAATTTAACGATCTGAACGACCAACAGCTCGAGAGTCTCAGGCATTTCATCCGCCACAAAGCGCGCGAACCACAGATGTTAAACACGGGTCAGGGACACTAGCAGCGGTCTCAAGCACTATTGTGGCAGCACCGACAGCGGAAGTGTCTGGCGCCGGGTAGTAGCTGATTCGGCGCTTCTTTAAGCCCCGGTGCGGCTGATTTCGTCCAAGGCTTCCGAGGTGGCGCCTGTGCCGCTGTCACTCGAACCGGAGAAACTCGATTCAGCACGCGGCTGACGACCGAGCGCTACTTCGGGCGGCAGCAAACCGCTTCGTCCGTCGGCGCAGGCGGGATCGGAGAAATAGCCGAGGGCATAATCACCCTGGGTGTAACCCAGCAATTCCTGTAACTCCGGCTCCAGCTCTCTGGCGATTTCCGGTGGGCACGACAGGTACTGATTCTCTTCCTGTCTGAGCCAGCCCAGGCAATAGGTGATATTGAGACCAAGCCTCGCTGCATTTGAGCGGTTTTCACCGCCGCTGTGCAGCACGCTGCCGGAGTAGAACAGCACTGAACCCTTTGGCATCTCAGCCTGACAGAATTGATCAGGCTCCGCTCGTTTTTCCCAATCCCAGGTTTGACTGCCGGGCACGAGGCGAGTGGCGCCGTTTTCGGCGGTGAAATCCGTCAGCGCCCACATGGTATTGAACTGGGGTTCTATCTCACGCGGCAAATGCATGCCCCAGGCGAGCCGATCACGGTGCAAGTACTGCGCCCCCTGCTCCGGATTGATGTTGATGGTTTGCGTCAGGTGCAATTGGATTCGCTCGGCGTGGGGGGAGAGAAAACCGCGCGCGCAGTCGAGCACTTGTTGCTGCATGACAAATGCGCGGGCACGCGGCGACCGTGCCACCAGTGCACCGGTTCGCTGGGTCTCGAACCCGGTGAACTCGTCATTACCTTTGGGCGTCGTATGAATGAACGGTGAAAGTTCTTCGACCAGCGCGTCCACGGCGGCGGCTGCGCAAATGTCCTGCACGATGACTGCCCCGTCTTCGGCGAAGGCTTCAAGCAGGGTCTCGGTGCTGGTATCTGGCGGTAAGCTTTTTAAAGACATGATCGACCCTTGCCGAGGAAAAACTGGTTTTTCGCTGCCCGCCAAGTTAGCCTCGGATGGGTTGCCTGACAAGCCCGGGTTTTTTCGCGAGCATCCGCCACCATTGTCAATTCAACGCGCCGCTGACCAGATGGCGCAAGGCCGATGTTCATGAGTGAACCTGCCGGTTACCGGCGCACTTTTTCACTGCGGACGGAACGGACGCGCCGACGGCACGCGCGTCACAACCGCGGCGCGAGCAACACTACGCGGGGGTCACATGCCTGAGACGATAGTCTCCGCGCTCTACACACTGGCCGCCGATCTAATGCTGGTCGCGCATGTGCTGCTCGCAACGTTCATCATCGGTGGTCTGATCATGATTTATATCGGTGCGTTCTGCGGCTGGCGCTGGATTCGTCACCCGTGGTTCCGCTCAATCCATTTCGCTTTGATTGGCGTGGTCGTCGTGCAGTCCTGGTTGGGGCTGATCTGCCCTATGACCACATGGGAGATGAGGCTGAGAGAGCACGCCGGCGATGCCGTGTACGCGGGGACGTTCGTATCTCATTGGCTGAAATCTATTCTCTACTACGATGCACCCGTGTGGGTTTTCACTGTGAGCTACTCGCTGTTCGGCCTGCTGGTCTTTGTCAGCTGGTTCGCAGTTCGGCCTGATTACAGCGCCGGTGCAGAATGAGCACCCGCTAAAGCGTGAGCGGATCGACAGTTCTTCACCGTCGCGAGGGGCGCACTGGCGTTGAGTCCGTAGGAAACTCAGGAAAGCCTCTTTCTCACCGACACGCAGCTGGGTAATCCCAGTGAATCGTTCGTTGCAATCGTCAAAGCCATCGTCGACGACCCGATCGTATTGGTCAAAGATTTGGACGATGACTTTCGTGGCTTTGACACGGCCCTCGATCTGAGACATTCCGAAGCGATCGCTGAACACTTTGACAGCCCGTTTTGTTCTTCACACATACGGCTGCATTCGTGGAGCGGAACCACCGATCACGGGATCAGACAGCCGGGGACCTCTATAGATGCGCGCAGATTAGGAGAAGTCGATATCCTCGTAGCCGCCCGCGGCAATCTCCTCCAGGCGTTTCCCATACTCGACGCCACCGGTTGCGTAGACGGTGTAGCGGGTATTTCCGTACTCGTGACCTTCAAGGTTGGAGTTGTAACCGGTAAACCAGCTTTGCGCCTTGTTGATCAGCAGGCCTTCGTAGCTCTTTTTCACCTCTTCGAACCAACCCTGCTGCGCAGCATCCGAGACATTGAATCGTGTATGCCCACCGTCGCGCATCCGCTGCAGCAGCGGCGTGATCCAATCGACTGCAACTTCCGACCCGCGGGGAAAATTAGCCGCAGCGATCTGCGGCCCACCGAGCATCGCCATGTTGGGGAACCCGCTGACGAACATGCCGAGATAGGTTGTCGGCCCATCCGCCCACACATCGCGCAGCTTCTTACCGCCAATACCGCGGATATCAATGTGATCATACGCGCCAGTAAAGGCATCGAAACCGGTCGCGTAAATGATGACATCAAATTCGAACTCGCGGGTCGAAGTCTGCAGCCCCGTCGGTGTTATCCGTTCGATCGGCGTCTCCTTCGAATCCACCAGCTCAACATTGTCGCGGTTGTAAGTCTCAAAATAGCCGGTCTCGAGCGGCAATCGCTGGACCCCGAAACCGTGATCGGTCGGAATCAGTTTTTCAGCGATTTTCGGATCGTCCACACGCTGGCGGATGCGATCGGCGATGTAAGCCGATACTTCTAGGTTCGCCTGCTCGTCAACGAATATCTCGGGAAAGTTCGCGAGCCAGATGCTGAATCCGGGTTCATCATAGAGACGGTCCCAGAATTCGCGTCGTTTGTCCGCCGGCACGTCGTAGAAGCTTCGTGAATCCGGCACATGTTCAAACGCGCCGGGCGACTGGGCACAGGCCGCAAAGATTTCATCATAGCGTGTACGGATGTCGTTCATTTCAGTCTGATCGATAGGCCCGTTGTTGAGCGGCGCTGCCCAGTTCGCACGGCGCTGAAAAACGGTCAGCTGGCTGGCCTGCTGCGCGACTTCAGGGATGATTTGAATTGCCGTTGCGCCCGTACCGACAACGGCTACGCGCAAGCCGGTGAGGTCAGTCAAATCATGTGGCCAGTGGTGTGGATGAAATGAGGTGCCCTTGAAGTCGTCCATGCCTTCGATTTTTGGCAGGGTCGGAATTGAGAGCGGCCCAAGACCGGTAATCACCACTCGCGCGCTCAACGTGCGCCCGTCACTCAGCGACAAACGCCAGACGTCGGCCTGTTCGTCGAAAATCATCGCTTCGACCTTACAGCCAAACTGCATGTATTGCCGCAGATCGAATTTATCGGCGACGTAGTTCAGATAGCGCAGTGTCTCTGGCTGTGGCGAGAAGCGCTCTTTCCAGTGCCACTCGTCGAGCAGCTCGCGCGAAAAAGAAAAGCCATACGTATAGCTTTCTGAATCGAAGCGTGCCCCGGGGTACCGATTGTTGTACCACGTCCCTCCAAGGTTTTTATTGCCCTCCAGGACTGTTGCGCTGATTCCAAGATCGACCAGTCGTTTAATCTGACAAATACCGGACACGCCGGCGCCAATCACGATGACCTCGTAATCATACGGTTGTGCTTGTTCTCCGATTCCCGCTGCCTGGGCTGAAACTGCCGACATGTGTACTTCTCCTGCTCCTGTTACCTGAATTCTAACGGCGACGGGCGACAATTACAGTTGACCGGTGTCAAATCGCTTTGCCGAGCGGCCGAAGTGTCCCGCAATCATTAAAGTCGTCCCTGCCCATCATTCTCCCCATGGCCCGGAAAAAGACGCGCCAGGGCGCTGCGCTGACGGTCCATTTCGGCCGCGAACAGCCGAAGCATCGACGTCCCAACGGGAGTGGACACTAAGCGGGCCCCGGCAACCGCACGCTGTGCCCGGTCTTAGTTCTCGCCACGCCGCTCAGCGATCAATGCCTCGAGCGCCTGTATCGCTGCGCGCGCCTCATCGCCTTCTGGAATGGGTCGGCCGGAATCGCGCCAGGCCACGGTTTCCTTGAAACCATGTACCTGTGAATGCCGGCGAAACCAGACCCCCTCCGGGTTGTGCCGGGTGATGCCATCAAAGATGGTCGCCAGGCATTGGCTCGAGAGCAGCCCCATGCGCTCAACCGCTTCGTTGACCACCATTTTCTGCATCATCGACATGCCAATGGGCACTGCTGCAATGCGCTCGGCCAGTTGATCAACAGTATCATCGAGCTGACCCTCAGGTACCGACTCGCTGACAAGCCCCCAGTTTGCTGCCGTCTTCCCATCGATCAGATCGCCGGTGAGCAACAGTCGCTTGGCGCGCTCAGGCCCCAGGCGATAAGTCCAGTGCGCCGTCGTTGGGCACCCCCAGACACGAACCGGCATGTAGCCGATGCGTGCATCGTCCGCCATGACCACCTGATCGCAACACAGTGCGATGTCAGACCCGCCGGCAATAGCATACTTGTGAACCCGCGCAATGGTCGGCTTCGCCGAATGCCACAGCGACATAAAGTCATCTGTATATCGACGCATGGCGCGGTAATCGACCATTGGATCCCACGGTTCGCTTTCCTGTTTACAAGGGTGGTCTTCACCGTCCTCGCCAAACAGTCCGATGTCATAGCCGGCACAAAACGCTGCGCCCGCACCTTGCACGATAATGACATGAACAGTGTCGTCGGCATTGGCAAGTTCGACAGCCTGTCTGATTTCGCCCGGCGTTTTGTCGGTGATGGCGTTCAAGCGTTCGGGACGATTGAAGGTCAGTCGCGCGACACGTTCGTTGCGGGAATCGACCGTCAACGTCAAAGTCTGAAACGCTTCGCTGCCGGCCAGCGCTGTTCCAACATTGGGATCAGCGCCGAAGTTTCCTTCCCTCATTTCAGGTCTCCTGCCCGAAGTTGATATTGATTGCGCCGATGGCGCAGATCAAAAAAAACGATTTCGCGGTCGCCTGAGCCCCAGGTGCTCGCGCAGGGTCCGGCCGGTGTAAGCAGTCCGATAAATCCCGCGGCGCTGCAGCTCGGGGACGACGCAATCAACGAAGTCAGTCAGGCCTTCGGGCAGAAATGGAAACATGATGTTAAAGCCATCTGCCGCACCCCGCTCGAACCATTCCTGCATTTGATCAACGATTTCGATCGGCGTGCCGACAATTTCAAGAATCGTAAAACTACCACCGACATATTTGGCCAGCTCCGCGACTGTCATGTTTTCACGCACGGCCATGTCGACCAGCTTCTGGCGTCCGCTTTGACTGGCATTGCTCGGCGGAATTTCGGGCAGCGGGCCATCGAGATCAAAGGTCGAGACATCGCAGCCCAACAGCACGCTCAGGGTCGCGACACCGCTGTCGGGATGAACCAGGTCATCAAGTTTCGCCTTCTTTTCGCAGGCCTCGTCGTGCGATTCGCCAACCACGACGAAGGCACCTGGTAATACTTTCAGTGAATCGGGCGCACGGCCGGCTGTATCCATTCTCGACTTGATGTCCGCGTAGTATGCCTGCCCTTCCTCTAAACGATTTGCCCCGCCGAAAACCACCTCGGCTGTTTCTGCGGCAAGTTGTCTGCCCGCCTCTGACGCGCCGGCCTGCACAATCACCGGCCAGCCCTGCACGGGTCGGGCTACGTTAAGCGGACCTCTTACGGACAAGTACGTGCCCCGGTGATCGAGCACATGCATCTTCTCGGGCTCGAAATAAATACCGCTGTCGACATCACGGATAAACGCATCGTCGTCCCACGAATCCCACAGGCCCGTGACGACATCGTAAAACTCGCGCGCACGGCGATAGCGGTCGTCGTGCTCCATGTGCGTGTCTTGCCCGAAATTCTGAGCCTCCGCCGGATTGGCGGAGGTAACAACATTCCAACCAGCGCGACCATTGCTGATATGGTCCAGCGACGCGAATTTTCGCGCCACGTGATACGGATCGTTATAGGTCGTCGAGGCGGTGGCAATCAGTCCGAGGTGTTGCGTGGTGACCGCAAGGGCAGGAAGCAACGTTAGCGGATCAAACGAAGTAACGGTCGCGCTGCGCTTGAGCGCGGGCATCGGCATATTCATCACGGCCAGATGGTCGGCCATGAAGAAGGCATCAAAGCAACCGCGTTCCAGTGTCTGAACGAATTGCTGATAGTGACTGAAATTGAAGTTGGCGTCGGGATAGGCCCCCGGGTATCGCCACGCGGCGGTATGAATGCTGACCGGGCGCATGAAGGCACCGAGATGCAGTTGGCGTCCTGCTTTCATCTTTCAGGCCCTCTGAACATGATCCTGGCCGCGGGCGATCTCGGGATTATTCGCCGCCGCACCACGAAATCAACAAACCGCCGCGCTCAGTCGTCCGCAATTATCTTGTCCGTAAACGGGTAATCGTACAACTCATGGTCAAAGCTCGGACCGCGGCGACGAATCCACTCAAGCACCATCGCCGCATGCTCTTTTTTTTCGTCACGATTGTGCGAGAGGATAGCTTTTAATTCCGGATCGCTGGCCGCATCGACGCGTTGGTTGTACCAGTCGACCGCTTCGAGCTCCTCCATTAGCGACGTGATTGCCCGATGCATGTCACGGGTCTCCGCGCTCAGTTCTGCAATCGGCTCATGGTAGCCCTCGTTCGACATAATTGTCTCCTAACGTTTTCGGATCTGCTCTTAACGCTGGGTCGGATCGATCGTGCGCACGGCGTCGACGAAGATCTTAGCCTCCGCGGGTTCGTGCTTGAGGTGTACCCGGGTACTCGATGCCGGTTGATGCATTCGACTCACGCCCTCGCGTCGCGCCCGCCGGGGTCGAATGGGTCGCGGCTCGAAGCCGCCCCCGCAGTTGGGGCACACGTTCCGCAACTCCGATTCAACGCAGCCCGCGCAGAACGTACATTCGTAGCTGCAAATGCGGGCGTCACTCGCGTCCAGCGGCAGGTCTTTGTCACAATATTCACAGTTCGATCTGAGTTCGAGCATAAATGATCGCTACCGCACGCTGTCCGCTAGGCCGCCGTCGCCAATGCCAGGCTTTGGTAGTTGTCTTCATCGCCGGGGCCACGCTTGACATGGAAGCGACCCGACTCAAGTTCCATAATGATGCTCGCGCAACTTCCCACTGCATGATTGCCCAGCACGTTCTGCGGTCGGTACGGCCGCATGATCGAATCCTCGCCGCCATCCAGACTCAAGAGGATTGACTTAGCTGTCGACACATCGCGGCCAGGCACCTGCCCGATCCGCTCGACCAGTCGATCGTATCGGGCACACGAGTTGGCGAGATCTTCGCGCCGACCGGCTGCGCCGAGCGCAACGCAATGATTGGTATGCAGCAAAACGCCTGATTTCGGCTCAAGAAGGTGTAACTCGTCGCCATAAAATTCGGCCGAGACTGCCCGTCCTCCGCGCGCGGCTACCAGCAAGTGCGATGCCTTACCGAGCCCGCATTGCGCGAGCGTCCTATGCGCCTGTTCGAAATCGCGGCTCGCCAACAACTGACCGATGAGCATGTGTACCGGCAATCCGGACAGATCGTGCGGCGCGAACAAGATGTTCAGGCAGACACCAACGCCGCCGCTGTTCATACCAATCTTGCCAACCATGCCGGGTTCGCAGAAAGTGATGTGCTCGAACCCATCGGCCTGGCGATGGCGAACCACCACGCAGAGTGCCTCCAGCGGTTCGATCCAGTCCCAGTTCTGCCCCAGTACGCCGTGGTCGGCGAAATAGAGCGCACTGCATTCATCGACCCGGGCATTCAATATTTCGGTTCTGGCATTCAGGGCAAAGACCTGCCAGGCCTCAAGACCAGCACCCTCGGAGATGCCAAGTATTTCTTCATTGACTGTGGGTGCATAGCGCTGCCCGATTTCCCGGACGCGCAGCGCGCGCTGCCGAATCTGATCACGCGACAGGTGCGTTCCGGCGAATAAATCATCGAGGTAAAAATCGAGCGTGGTTTTGATCCGCGATGCAAGTGCTTCGCCGTGGCCGCGTCCCCGCATACGTGCCGTTCCCGTAACCTCAATAACCGGAAAATGCTGCGCACTGTCGAACTTTGTCACCGCCGGTGAATTCATGCCGATGCCTCAGTGAATCTATAGCGGACATTGTACGGCCCGCACGCCCAGGGTGCAGACGTCGGGTTCGTTGCCCTGCTCCTGGCGCGCATGATCACAGGCGCCTCAGGTTACAAACGGATGGCACTGCCTAGGTTCAGGGGGCGGTTCATTACGAACGCGCTCGACAATGCCACTGTAGTCACTGCCGCCGTAGCGCGCGAAAATCTCAGCGAAGGGATTCGGTAACTTTCGATAGGGTGTTTGGCCCAGTTCAATCAATATGGCATCGATATACTGCTGAAACCGGGTGCTGACCGCGCACGAGCGGGAAGGCTCAAATTGGACGTGCTCGCGCTTCCAGCTGCGGATTTGATCAATGCACTCACGTTGTTGCGCTGCGCTCGGCAGCTCAAGGTCGCCACGCCATGCGGCCGCGAGCCACAAAGCACCGAGCTCGGCTGCTGCGATATGCATGAACCCGTGGTTGTATCCGGCAAAAGCGAGGTTCGGAATGTCGGGGTGCAACATGTGACGGTAGAGCTGAACGCCGTCATATTCCGACTCCGCGATTTCGCGGTAGGCCGCTGGCAGGAACGGAAACTGCGGCGTTTTCGAGCCGAGCGCCAGAACAACAACATCGGCGTGCACGCGACGACCATCGTTCAGCACAATGCCGTCGGGATCAAACCGCTCAAGCTCGCCACGCGTTGGTTCGATCCGCCCCTCGGCGACCATCTGAAAGTAATGTACTGGTGCCATCGCTGTTGCCGAGCGCAAATCACCAACAAAACTGTGACTCGGCGTGACACGCGCAAGGCGCGCCTCGGACTGGAGATCGGCGGCAACCCGGTGACTGCGAATATGTCGCCGCACGAGACGCTCGATCATTCGCCAGAATGTTCTGACCGCACCTGCCGTGCGCTCGTGCAACCAGCGCTCCACGCCACCGGCGTGGACCCAACTCGGCATCATCAGGGTCGAGGCGCGACAAAAGAATGGGTAACTGTAATGAAGACCAAGCAGCGTGAAAGGAATCAGCCAGCGCGGGGTGCGGAAGACGTGCTCGACCCGACTTGCCAAAGGCGTTGCAAAAGCTGCCATGTCCACCGCACTCTTTCCAAATCCCACGACCGCCACGCGCTGGTTCTGGAAAACAGAAAAATCCTTTACGTCTCTCTCTGTGACGATTTGCCCGCTGAACTCCGCCTCACCGGCGAATTCGGGGCGGTGCTTGCCCTCAGCGTACTGCCCGATGCCTACAATAATGCGATCGAATTCGTGCGTCGACAGTTGTCCGCGGTGTTCGACTTCCATGGTCCAGCCGTCGCTGCGCTCGATCAGATTCCTAACCTCGTGCTCGAAACGCACGTCTAGACCGTGGTGCTGAACCGCTTGATCGAGGTAATTCAGTATCTGGGTTGCGGTCGGGTGCCGATCAGGTTGATGGGGCCAGGGGAAATCGATGAACCTGTACTGCTCAAAGCTGTTTTGCAACCGTACGTCGGGATAGGCCAGCGCCCAGATGCCACCGAGCGTCTCGGCC
>CAXGUU010000042.1:0-15860 GCA_964012875.1 uncultured bacterium | reverse complement strand
TCCAGGGCGCGGATGCAGTCAGTGAGATCGTCAGAGCCGTCGAGGTTGCAAATAAGAGGCGCGAATGTGAAGTCCTGATTCTCGCCCGCGGAGGCGGATCCCTGGAAGATCTGTGGTCGTTTAATGAGGAGCGTGTTGCCCGTGCCATTTACGCATCGACGCTGCCGGTTGTCTCCGGGGTGGGGCACGAGACCGACTTTTCGATCAGCGACATGGTCGCTGACGTGCGGGCGCCGACGCCATCTGCGGCGGCCGAGCTGGTCTCTCCGGACACTGCCGAATTTGCACGTTTGATGCGGCAACTCAGCCACCGACTCGGCGGCAGCATGCGTCGACGCCTGGACGATCTGGGGAACGATGTTCGGAACCTTCAGCGCCGATTTGTATCGCCACGTCGCGCGATCGAAATACGTTCGCAACGTTGCGACGACCAGTCGGCACGCCTCATCGCTGCGCTGTCGGCACGTCTAAGGGTAGAGCAGAGCCGAATCGCGTCTCTGCGCGCGCGAACGTACGCCAGGTCCCCCGCCAGCATCGTTCAATCGCACGGCCGCGAACTTACGTTTTTGCGTCATCGATTGGTGACCTGTGCGGGTGACATGATGCGAACACACAATGCTCGACTGGAACGCCTGAGCGCGGTACTCGAGTCGCTCGGGCCGACTGCGACGCTTGATCGGGGTTACGCCATCGTCAGTGACGAACAAGGCAACATTGTTCGGGACGCCAGGGAGATGGCGCCGGGTCAGGTCATGGTCACGCGCCTCAGACGAGGCAAGTTGCGCAGTCGCGTTGAGGAAACCGTCGATCCCGAGCCTTCCGGCTGAATACAAGGCGTACCGCTTGGTGTCAGGCGCGGGTGAGGCGGTACCAGGTTGCCCCGAGTATTTCGTACAGGGCGTAGTTTGTCCGGGCGAGCGATCTGATATCCGGCAGCAAATCAGACGCGACGAAACCGTTCCCCCGACCGGCGATAAACGCCATCGGTGCCGGCACCACGGTAAAATCTGCGTGTTCGAACGCACCGACCGCCCGCGCCATATGCACGGCGTGGGTCACCAGGATAATCTCCCCTTTGTTGATTAGCCGAGCGGTGTACGACGCATTTTCCGCCGTGTTGCGACTTTTTGTTTCAACCCACTTAACCGGGACCCGAAAATCACGCTCCAGCGCTATCTTCATCGATTCTCCTTCCGGCAGCCGGGTCGCGTGCGGACTGCCGCCTGTCACGGCCAGGTCGAATCCAAGCTCACCGTGCAGGTGCGCGCCGTAACGCAAGCGTGCCAGGGTCAGGTTGGAAACATCATCGCGGCCATTAAATTCAGTGCGCCCTGGTAGGAGCCATCGCCCAGAACCACGATCGCCTTTACATCGTGGTTTCGAATCCGCTCGATGTCGATTGGCGGGTAGCGTTCGACGAATCCGGCCATCGATCCCGCGCTCCATGGCGTGGAAAGAATTAACAATCCAAGCAACGCTGCTATCGCCACTGTTCTTCCTGTTTTGGGAAATCGCGTCGATAGCAACAGTCCCAGCGCTCCGATCGCGACCGTGCACGCGGGTAATAAAACCAACGCCTTGACTAGCGCACTCATCTCTCGTGAAGTTTTCCGCGCCGGTGATTAGCTAACGGCGTGGCCTGCGGCCTGCAGGTCGGCGTGATAGGAAGAGCGGACCAGCGGTCCGCTGGCGACGTGTTCAAACCCTAAACCCTCTGCAAACTCCGCCAGCGTGGCAAACTCATCCGGGTGAACAAACCGCTTGACCGGGAGATGGTTTCGACTGGGCTGCAGGTACTGCCCGAGCGTCAGTCGATCGCAGTCATGGTGCCGCAGGTCGTGTAACAGCTCGCGAACCTGTGCATCTGTTTCACCCAGCCCCAGCATGATGCCCGATTTAGTGGGTATCGCCGGGGCCGCGCGCTTGAATGCCTGGATCAGTTGCAGCGACCATTGGTAATCGGCGCCGGGTCGCACCGGCTTGTACAGCGCCTGAACCGTCTCCATATTGTGGTTGAAGACATCCGGTGGCGTTGTGAGCAATTTTTCAAGAGCGATCTCCATGCGCCCCCTGAAATCGGGAACCAGCACTTCGATCTGAACGTCCGGCGTGCTCGATCGGATGGCAGCAATACAAGCCGCAAAATGGTGGGCGCCACCGTCTCTGAGATCGTCGCGGTCGACGGAGGTGATCACAACGTAGCGCAGCTGCATGGCCGCAATTGCGTCCGCAAGGTGTTGCGGTTCGGCAGGGTCGAGCGGTTGCGGCCGGCCGTGGGCGACATCACAGAAGGGGCAGCGTCGGGTGCATAGCTCGCCCATAATCATGAACGTTGCGGTGCCTTTGGAAAAGCATTCTCCAAGATTGGGGCACGATGCCTCTTCGCAGACTGTGTGGAGCAATTGATCCCTCAGTAGACGCTTGAGTTCGGTCACTCGAGTCCCGGTTGGCGCTTTGACCTTCAGCCACGCGGGCTTTTTCGGTAGCGGACCGGTTGTCGGCTCTACCTTTATGGGAATCCTCGCGACTTTATCGCGCCCTCGCTGTGCACGAGAGGCCTTGCTAACCGACATGGGTTTTCCTCGGGAAGTAGGTTTCATGGTCATTGTCCGCCCAGTCGCGGACCTCCGGTCTCACCGGATTCTCTGCATAGATCGCGGTGGCCAGGGTGGCCACCAGTGACTGTTGCACCTCGGCAACCACGGCACCGGGAGAAAGTTCAGAAAGATTGACTGTTTCAAGTCCGGCATAGCCGCACGGATTAATGTCGGCGAATGGTCTGAGGTCGGCGTTGACATTGAGCGCCAACCCGTGAAAAGACCGGCCTTTCCGAATCCGCAGGCCCAGCGCCGCTATCTTTCTGTCATTGACGTAAACGCCAGGCGCCCCCGGGCGGCGCACACCGGTAATTGAGTGCTTCTGTAGGAAGTCGATTACACCCTGTTCTATTCGATTAACGAGTTCTTTTGGCCCGATGGCAATTCGGCGGACGTCTATCAATGTGTAAACCAGGAGCTGGCCTGGTCCGTGGTAGGTGATTTGACCACCCCGGTCGGAGCGAATGACCGGGATCTGATTGCGCGCCAGAATATGTTTTTCATCGGCGCCCTTTCCAAGCGTGTAAACCGGCGGGTGCTCAACCAGCCAGAATTCGTCGGCGCTCTGAGGCGTTCGGTTATCGGTGAATCGCTGCATGTCTTCCCATACTTGCTGGTAATCGACCAATCCGCGGTCACGCCAGACGAGATTCATAGGACCATCAGCACCAGGGGGTGACCGGACAGCTCGCGATACAGGGCGTCGAGCTGGACGCGATTCTGGGCTTCAAACACGGCCGTAACGGAGACGTACTTGCCGCCGCTGCTCGTGCGGCTGTTAAGCGAGATCAACAGTGTTTCGTCCACATGACTTTTTACGATCTCCGCCACGATTTCTTCGAATGCGGCGCTGGAGGCGCCCATTACCTTTAGCGGGAATTCGCAGGGGAACTCCAGCAGTTCGTGTTGATTGTCAGTTGGCATCGAACTCAGGTCCGCTCATGGAGGCTCGTGGTTATTGTATCGGTCGTCTCTTCACATCTTTTCTTCGTACCGCGGGCGACGCGCTTCACCCGGGCCAACGGCAGTGGGGTGGATGGGGCAGTGGCCTGCCTTGTCGAGGTTAAGATAGATAAAAATATATTAGATTCAATAGCATATTGATTATATTGATAATTTATTTTAGTAATTAGATCTAATGTGCCGGAATCTCACGACAGGACCTGTTCTATTTTGCGTTTTGCAAGTATCAAAAAAGGGAAGTCGGGATGGAAGACATTCTCATCGCGCTTTATTACGTCGCGGCGATAGCGGTAATCATCCTGCATTACATCGGCTGGCTTGAAGACCGGGGGCTGGAATGGATTGTTTACCTTGTCGCGGTATTACTGTTCCCGATGTTGTACTTCGCATGCATACCATAGAACGTTCCGCGCTGACCTGAATTGAAGTCCGTGCAGCCGCATCAGCAGCGGCAACGGAGCACACCCGCGTCCCGATTTTACGGTGCAGCGCATGCCACGATGGCTGCAGTCTCAACGCAATAGCTTCGGGCGCATATGGGCAATGAGCTTACCGCGCAGTTGCTCCGATAACCGCTGTTTCCCAATCGTTTCGACGACGTAGACGCCACAGGTCGGGAATGCCTTGGAGAATTTCCCCATCCACTCGTGCTGCTTGAACAGGCGGTATAGAAAGTCCTCCAGGCTAGGGTTGTGTGCGACCACCATGGTTAACTCATTGCATTCGTTGTCTGCCAGTGCGGCCGCAATGGATTCGCTCGACCCATGATAAAGGCTGTCCAGGAAGCGGGTCCGCGGCTCGAACACCACCCCCGCGCCCGCACCAAGCCGCGCCACAGTTTCACGCGTTCTGGCCGATGTTGAACTGAGGATCAGCGCAGGAACATAGCCTCGCTCGACAAGCCAGGCACCCGTGCGGCGGGCATCCTCTCTGCCGCGGGTGTTCAGTGGTCGCGAGAAATCATCCGGAGCGTCGCTGTCCCAGTCCGATTTCGCGTGCCTGACAAGGATAATTTTTCGCGCCATTGTGCCTGCCATAGGTATTTACCGGTGCATCGCTTCAAACCCACTACCTCAGCTGACGGAAAAAAGCATGGACCAGGGTTCGATTTCTTCGCCTTTAGGCTGCAGGCTAACCCGAATCGTGATCGGGTACACATCCCCGCATTTCGGGTTCGTAATCCTGGACAGCAAAGTCTAAATAGCGGGTGACCAGGTCAAATAAACGCCTGATTTAATAATGAACACACTGGCTACACTCGCCGTCCTCCCGCCCGAGGACGAGGTGCGTGATGAGACTTTCTTCCAAACGTTGAACCTCGGCCAGCTGGCCGGACTCGCCGAAGGCGATGACGTCCGCATTCTTGGTTTCGAAAACCCGGCGCGAGACCTGTTTGAAATAACTTTGGACCTGCTTGAAAAGGCCGTCGATGGTTCTAATCCTGACGACGACGCCACGGTGGGTCCGAGTCTGCATTTCGTTCCGCAAAACGCGGAGTTGCGCGCTCGTTTCAAGCTGGCCGAGGTACTGGGCTCATACACAACACTGAATGCCTTGCTGGATCGTTTTGCCCCGGTGGCGGCGATGGCCACTGAAAATCTGAATGCTGATCGCGTCAAGGCTTTATCGTCATTTGAAATATCCCAGTTACGAAATTATCGCGACCAGATTGCCACCGCTCTGGAACACGCACATGCCAAGCTCAAGGCCTGGGAAATTACCCAATTCGATGCCGCTGAAATCAGTGACCTGTCAGAAATTCTTTCTGAAGCTCGTGCACGCTATCAGGCTCTGGAGACCCTTCTTGGTACACGACTGCTCCACGATGTTGAACGCAGCGTCGAACGCTTGTATGCCATCCACCAAAAGATCGCCGGCGTTGAACGTACCATCACCGGGATCTTCCTGATCGATAGCGAAATCATGTTCGTTCCGTCTGCGGAACTCGTTGATATCGTCGATACCATTTTTCGAGCCATTGGTGACCCTTATGTCGCAGACCACGTAGACGGCACTTTGCTGCTGGCCGCCCGCAATCTCCTCATACAGGTGGTCTCGTTCTACGCTTATTACGGCAGGGAGCAAATCTACCGGACCTTCGGTTCCCGGTCGGGTATTGAAAGCCGTCGTCGTGTCTCAAACATGGTTTCAAATGAGTTCAAAACCCTCTTTTCTGCCTGCAAGACAGGCAACCGATTAATTTTGACCCGAGTCATGAGCCACACTGAGCGTGAATTCGAAGTCTCTATTGAGGCCATCGAGCGTGAAGCCTGTCATCGCGCAATCATGGAAGTAGAGAAGTTGGCGCCACCGAGAAAATCGACAAACGCGCCGAAGAAGCAATCCTTCCTGTCGAGATTCTCCGACTGGTTATTCCGCTAAGCTTGCGGCACCGCTATTTCGAGGATTGTCGGGTGACCTCCGTCACTGCATAGACAATACTTGAGAGCGCTTATTGCAACTTCAGGACTATTACATCAATGCACAACCGCGAGCCTGCGCTCAAAATCTCGGGTCTGGAGAAAGTCTATTCATCCGGGCTGGTCGCGTTAAAAGGTATCGATCTTGAAGTGCAGCAGGGCGATTTTTATGCCCTGTTGGGCCCGAATGGCGCAGGTAAGTCTACGACAATCGGGATAATCAGCTCGCTGGTAACTAAAACTCGGGGGACGGTCGAGGTATTCGGCATCGATATCGATCTCGATTTTCCCCGCGCGAAGTCGATGATCGGATTGGTTCCGCAGGAGTTGAATTTCTCCCAGTTCGAGACCGTACTCGATATCGTTGTCAATCAGGCAGGCTACTATGGCCTCGCCCGGGACATCGCGCTCAAACGGGCGAAGAAATACCTCACGGCCCTGGCACTATGGGACAGGAAAGACGAGGTATCACGGAACTTGTCCGGCGGTATGAAACGTCGATTGATGATCGCGCGCGCCTTAACGCACGAGCCGAAGTTGCTCATACTCGATGAACCAACAGCCGGCGTCGACATTGAAATCAGGCGCTCCATGTGGAAATTTCTGCGCGATCTCAATGCGTCAGGAACGACAATTATTCTCACCACCCACTATCTTGAAGAGGCCGAACAACTGTGCCGCAATATTGCGATTATTGATGGCGGGGAAATCATCGAAAACACCTCCATGCGGCACCTGCTGGCACAAATGCAGTCTGAGAGTTTCGTGTGCGACTGCGACGGGGGATTTGAATCACTGCCCGAGAATCCCCTGGCCACAATTACGCAGATCGACGATCACACCCTGGAAATTACGGTAGAGAAAAACCAGAGTTTGAACAGCGTATTCGAGCAACTATCGCGCTCCGGCATCACCATAAAAAGCATGCGCAACAAGAGTAATCGACTGGAAGAGCTTTTCGTGGAACTGGTGAGCGCCGATGACTGAGCATAGTGACGTGTCGGCGGCGGCCTTGCCTCGCAGCACAATCTATTGGGTCGCTTTCAGAACGCTGGCGACAAAAGAATTCAATCGATTTGTCCGAATATGGCTGCAGACCATCCTGCCACCCGCGATCACGATGGGTTTGTATTTCGTCATCTTTGGCAACCTCATAGGGCCCAGGATCGGAACGATGGCGGGCTTCGACTACATCCAGTACATCGCGCCCGGGATCATCATGATGGCGGTCATCACCAACGCTTATTCCAACGTGGTCTCGTCATTCTTCGGCGCCAAATTTCAGCGCCATATAGAAGAAATCCTGATTGCGCCGGTTCCAAACACGCTAATTCTCGCGGGATACGTGAGCGGTGGCGTCGCGCGTGGTCTCATCGTCGGGGCGCTTGTGACCATCGTCGCGCTCGCATTTACCGATTTACGCATCCATTCGTATGCCGTGACCTTATCGACTGTTGTCCTGACTTCGGTGCTGTTTTCGCTTGGTGGGTTCATTAACGCGATGTTCGCCAGGAAATTCGACGACATTTCAATCGTGCCGACGTTTGTTCTCACGCCCCTGACATATCTCGGCGGAGTGTTTTACTCAATCGAGCTGTTACCCGATTTCTGGCGCCAGGTATCGCTGTTAAACCCGGTGCTGTACATGGTTAACGCGTTTCGCTACGGCATTTTGGGGATAAGCGATATCTCGCTGACACATGCTTTCACTGTCGTTGTCGCCTTCGTTGTAATGTTGACTATATTCAGTCTCGAGCTGCTTCGCCGCGGCACAGGCTTACGAAACTGATGCGCCGCCCTTTTTAAGAGACTGTAGCAATTCGAAAAATCGCTCGGCCAGCGGGTAGGAGCGGCCGTCACCGACGGCTTCGCCGTCCAGACTTGAGACGCATGCGATATCACGGCTAGAACTCGTCACCCAGATCTCGTCCGCGCGCCGTAAGCGCGTGATTTCTATGTCCGACTCTTGGACCGCAACGTTGTGTTCTTGGAGTAATTTCACGACACGCGCACGCGTGACGCCAGCCAGAATACGGTTTGATAGTTTAGGTGTGACCACCGCTTTACCGAAGACAGCGAACACGTTGGTAGACGATCCTTCGGTGACAGAGTCGTCGCGGTGAAGAATGATTTCACCCGCGCCTGCTCTGGCGGCTTGCTCTCGGAGCAGAACGTTGGCCATGAGTGCCGTCGTCTTAATATAACAGCGCGCCCACCTGCAGTCGTGCCCGGTAATCGCGCTGATATGGGCAGGGCCGGTCGCCCCGGAGGCGTCCGAGCGGGAGCACATCACGAAAACCGTGGGTCGCACTTCGGCGGGAAACGAGTGGTTGCGCGGCGCGACGCCACGCGTGACTTGGAGATAAATCGCGCCCGTCGATACGTGATTGCGCACAATCAATTGCTCGATAGTCCGTCGCCATTCGTGTCGCGATTTCGGATTTTCTAAATCGATTTCGCCGAGGCTACGATCGAGCCGCGCGAGGTGGGCTTCCAATTCAAAAGCAGTACCCGCTTCAACCGGAATCACCTCGTAGACGGCGTCGCCGAAGATAAATCCTCGATCGAGTGGCGATATGCGGCACTCGCCGAGCGGCAAAAGCTGGCCGTTCAGATAACAGATGGCATCATCAGCGACGTTCATTCGAACATCATCATCAGGTCATCGAGCGTGCGGGAGAAAAACGATCCTTCGGCGGCATCCTCAAGCGCGTGCAGGTTGAATTCAGAAATCAATTCTCCTTTCAGTCTGACCTGCACCGAGCCGACGACATCGCCCCTCGTCAACGGTGCCATCAGCGGATCATTGAC
This sequence comes from uncultured bacterium, assembly GCA_964012875.1. Taxonomy (GTDB): domain Bacteria; phylum Pseudomonadota; class Gammaproteobacteria; genus CAXGUU01. Next base: position 7,069 of record CAXGUU010000042.1, on the reverse strand, counting down.
GGTTGCGGTCGCCTGCAGCTTATCGTAGCGTCCGCGCGGAAAGACTATATCAGCGTGCTCGATGACACCGACGGTAATGGATTCACTCGAACCGCGCCAGATCTTCGCATCCAGTACCGTGGTGCCTGCTGCGTACAGGCGTCTCGACTCGAAAAACCGGAATCCGTGCCGCAACAGCGCACTGCTGGATTCCGTACGGGCACGATCAGATTCGGTGCCCATCACGGCTGCGACTAGGCGCATGCCATTCCTGGATGCAGAGGACACCAGGCAATACCCGGCTGCTTCCGTGTGTCCGGTTTTAATGCCGTCGACACCCTCATCGCGGTACAGCAGACGATTCCGGTTGGGCTGACGAATCTCGTTGTAGGTAAATTCCTTCTTCGAGAAACGACTGTAGAGTTCCGGAAACTCTCTGATGAGAGCGGCCGAGAGGCGCGTTACGTCCCTCGCGGTGACGTAGGTGCCTGGGTCCGGCAATCCCGTCGCATTGGCAAAGCTCGAATGTTTCATGCCGAGCGTGTGGGCGTAGTCATTCATAACAACGGCGAAGGATGCTTCGCTGCCTGAGATGTGTTCAGCAAGTGCGACGCTGGCATCGTTCCCGGACTGCACAATAATGCCATCCAGAAGCGCGTCAACCGTCACCTGCTTGCCGACTTCAATAAACATACGCGAACCTTCCGTGCGCCATGCTTTTTCGCTGACGGTGACTTCATCGTCCAGCCGAATGTGCCCCTCGCGGAGCGCGTTGCCGGCCACATAGACCGTCATGATCTTAGTAATGCTCGCTGGCTCCACCTGTTCGTCGGCATTTTTTTCCGCCAGTACTTTGCCGCTCTGAAAGTCGAGCATGAAATATGACCGCGCATTTATATTAGGCGCGGGCGGGGCGCGAAAGTTATCGGCGAGCGTCACACTGGCTGAAAACCAAATTGAAATGGTCGCCAGCACCGTGGCCATACGGCGGGGCACCGGGTTATCTAGACGTAAGCAGCTCATGTGTTGTGTGTGATCAAGGAAGATTAGGGGACAACAAAATGGTGTTCAAAGATCCCGATCCCGCGTAACGCGGCGACCAGGGAGTCGGCCAGCTCCACGCTGGCGATGGGGCCGATCTGTACGCGATGAATGGTCTGCTTGGCCTCCGTAACCTCGCGCACGAAGACTTTGCCGGTCAATATCGTGTTAGCCCGATCAGCCAATCGGCTCGCATTGTTCTTGTTGGAAAAGGCGCCGATCTGCAGATAGACCCCGCGGGGTATCTCCAGGTCAACAGTGCGAACGGCCGGAGAGGTGGGTTTCCCGTCACCGTCCAGCGCAACAATTTCGACGAAGGCCGTTCCTTTGTCCGCAAAGCCTAACTTCAGTGCGCCCGCATACGATAGGTCGATGATCCGGTTCTCGTGGAATGGCCCGCGATCATTAACCTTTACGATGGCGCTGTGCCCATTGTCGAGATTGGTCACACGGACATAGGTCGGAAGCGGCAGGGCTTTGTGGGCTGCCGTAGTCTGATACATATCGTAAATCTCACCGCTGGATGTCTTGCGACCGTGAAATTTCTTGCCGTACCAGGACGCGATACCCCGTTCGGAAAAGCCTGCTGCAGTTTTCAGGGTGTAATAGCGTTTTCCAAAAACTTCATAGGATTCGGGGTTGCCGTACTTACTGTGGGCCTCATCGCGCGGTACCGCATCGCGTATTTCGGCGGGCGTTCGCCGCTTGCCGGGTCCGTCGCGTTCACTGACGACAGCACACGAGGAAAGTGCGGCAACGATTGTAAGGAGCACCGGAATGCGGATTGAATTCCAAGGGCGGTGCTCAGGCGGCATCGATTATTGTGCGTTCTCGTAGTAGGAATCCTGAATCGATTCAGCGAGCTGAGAAACTGCCATCGCGTATTTGACGCGTGGGTTGTATTTGCTGATGACGTAGAAATTCCAGTATCCGAGCCAGTGCTCGTGCCCGTTTTTTGCTTCAAGTTGAAATAGCGCAGCCTTCTGGTCGCCGCTGTCGGGTTCGCGCATTGGCGCAATTCCTGCCTCGGCGAGCTCGGCCAACGAAAATTCCGGTTTTATGCCACTAGTGAGAAACCGGTCAATGCCAGCGCCACCGATGTACGACGGTGACATGACCTGGGCGTCTGAAACCCAGCCGTGATGCTTGAAATAATTGGCAATGCTGCCGATGGCATCGGCCGCGTTTGACCATATATCGCGGCGTCCGTCGCCATCAAAATCGACGGCGAGTTTACGGTAATTCTCGGGCATGAATTGCGGCATGCCCATCGCGCCGGCATAGGAGCCGATCAGGTCCAGTGTCGGCAACTCGTCCTCGCGGCTGAGGAGCAGGAAATGTTCAAGCTGGGCGGTAAAAAAGCGCGCCCGTTTTTCGCTGTCCGTCGGGTAGTGAAAGGCCAGCGTAGCCAGCGCTTCAACAACGCGATGGCCGCCGGTAACACGACCATATGAAGTCTCAACGCCAAGTATCGCGACGATAATGTGAGGCGGTACGCCGTACAGCGACTGTGCCCGCTTCAGTATTGTGCGGTGCGTGCGCCAGAATTCTGCACCGTCGTCGATGCGCTTCTGGGAAATAAACAGCGCTCGGTATTCCCACCAGGGTTTTACTTTCTCTGCGGGGCGCGACATCAGGTCGATGATGCGGTCTGAGCGTTCTACCTGATCAAACAATCTGGTGAGTTCAGCGCTGTCAAAACCATGGGTTTTTGACATGTACTGGACGAATTCCGTAACGGATTCCGAGTCCAGCGGCGCGGCCCACATTGCTCCGCTAAAACCCAGGCAGCAAAGCAGTACAACGGTACGCCTAACGTCACTGCGAACGCTCTGTGGTACGTGCGACAGCCACCGGGAGAAACGTGAAGCAAGGACAACCACGACGAGCTATTTAGCCTAGGAATTTGCGGTGGGTCTGAATCGACATCAGGATACCGAAACCGATCAGAATAGTCACCAGAGACGTACCGCCATAGCTCACTAACGGCAGCGGTATGCCTACGATCGGCAATTGTCCTGTCACCATACCCATGTTGACGAAGATGTAAATGAATAAAGTCAACGTCAGGGCGCCGGCAAGCAGGCGACCGAATGTTTCCTGCGCATCCAGCGCGATCATCATGCTCCGTGCCAAAATCAGACCGTAGGCGATGAGTAGAACGAGGACACCGAAAAAACCGAATTCCTCGCAATAAACCGCGAAGATGAAGTCAGTCGCCCGTTCCGGCAGAAATTCAAGGTGTGACTGGGTGCCGTTCAGCCAGCCTTTCCCCGAAACGCCGCCCGATCCGACCGCAATGATCGATTGAATAATGTGATAGCCCGAGCCCAGCGGGTCCTGTTCCGGGTCAAACAAGGTCATCACCCGCTGCCGTTGGTAGTCATGCATCGAATACCAGACGAACGGCATCATGCCGACCACTAGAAGGAAACCATTTCTTATCCAACGCCAGCTGATTCCGGCGAGAAACAATACAAAGATGCCAGATGCGCCAACCAGCAAGGCCGTGCCCAGATCGGGCTGGCGCACAATGAGCGCAACAGGAATCCCGATAATAGTCAGTACAAGTGCGTTGGTGGAAAAGCTCGGTGGCAGAACTTTTTCAGACAACAGCGCGGCGACCGTAATCGGCACGGCAAGTTTCATCAGTTCCGAGGGTTGGAAACGCACGAGGCCCAGATCGAGCCAGCGGTCTGCACCCCTGCCAGAACCGAAAAACAGCACGAGCACCAGTAAAACCAGCCCGACGAGGTAGGCTAGCCACGACCATCGCGACAGGGTACGCGGCGGTAGCTGTGCGACAGCAATCATCGCCGTCAACCCGACCAGCATTCTCGCTGACTGTTTGATAACCACGTTAGTTGATTGATCAGCGGCCGAAAACAGGACCACCAGGCCCAGCAGGCATGTGACCGTCACGGCGCCCAGCAGCGTGACATCCAGATGCAGCCGAAACGCTATGCTGTCTGGTCTATCCACGGTGCCTGCCTGTCGCCTGGCTTCCGGTCAACGGCTCGTTTCCGAAATACTTATCGATAAGGCGGCGCGCGATTGGGGCCGCGACGCGGCCGCCGCCGCCGCCGTGTTCGACAATTACAGCGATGGCGATTTCAGGATTGTCGGCCGGGGCAAAGGCGACAAACAATGCGTGGTCGCGAAGGTGCTCGGGCAGTTCCCTGTCCTTGATGTCGACGTCCTGGTCGACGCCAAATACTTGCGCCGTTCCCGTCTTGCCAGCGAATCTGACCGGCGCGTTGTGTCCGCTGCTGCGGGCCGTACCCGTCGGGCCGTGGACGACTTCAACCATGCTTTCGACGATGACATCCCAATCCGAAGTTTTGTCGAATTTTACGCTATTGCGTTGAAACGTTTTGGGATCGAGGTGCTCGGTTCGCGCCTGGTACTCGATCTGTTCCAGCAGGTGTGGCGCGTAGCTTTGCCCGCGCGCGGCGACGATGGCCGTCATCTGCGCGAGCTGTAGCGGTGTCGCCAGCATAAATCCCTGCCCGATTCCCGCGAGCAGTGTTTCGCCGGGATACCACGGTAATTTTCTGTTTCTCCGCTTCCATTTCGGGCTCGGGACCAAACCCGATACTTCGCCGGGGATATCGATTCCCGTGGGCTCACCGAAGCCGAACCGTCGCAGTATATTACCCAGGCGCTGGATGCCCAGATCTTCAGCCAGCTTGTAGAAATACACGTCGCAGGAATGCGCGATGGATAATTTTAGGTCGACATGGCCGTGGCCGCGTTTCAGCCAGTCACGGTAACGGTGTTCCTGCCCGGGAAGTGAATACCACCCCGGACACCAGGTTTGGTCGTCGCTTGTACGGACCTTGTGCTCCAGTGCAGCCAACGCCAGTATGGGTTTAATTGTAGAGCCTGGCGGGTACTGACCCTGGAGGGCACGGCTGAACAGCGGCCTTTTATTCGACGTGCTGAGCTCGAGGTAGAGCTTGCGGCCAATGCCAGTGACGAACTGGTTGGGATCGTAGGCGGGGGTACTGGCGAGTACCAACAGGCTGCCCGTATTCGGATCAAGGGCGACCACAGCACCGCTGTAATCACCCAGCGCGGCCACGGCCTCTTGTTGTAGCGCGGCGTCGATTGTAAGAAACAAATCCGCGCCGGCCACCGGCGGCGTTTTTTCGACAATCCTGAGCACTCTCCCCTGTGCGTTAACTTCAACGGTTTGATAGCCAACCGTCCCATGCAAAAGATCTTCTCGCGCCTTTTCGACTCCCGTTTTCCCGATATTGCTGGTCGCGCTGTAGTTCACCTCGTCGATCTCGGCAAGGTCGGTGTCGCTGATGCGTGCGACGTAGCCGGTCAAATGAGCGGCTACGCTGGCCAAAGGGTAATGGCGGGTTAAACCTCCCTGAATTGCAAAACCGGGAAAACGGTGTCGGTTGACAGAGAACACTGCCAGGTTATCCGGTGACAGGTCGCTTTTGACGGTCACATTTTCGAAGCGTCGCGAAGAGCGAAGTGTGCGATTAAAACGTTCGAAGGTTTCGTCTCCGAGATTCAGTAGCGCGCTGAGGTCGGAGAATGCGCGTTCCAGATCTGTCGCTTTTTCCGGCGTAACGACAAGGTCGAACGAAGGTCTGTTCTCGGCGAGGACTGCTCCGTCCCTGGAAAATATAAGCCCGCGTGGCGGTGCCAGCGGCACAACTTTTAGTCGGTTCTCCGCCGACAGTGTGGAATAGTGCTCATGATTAACTACTTGTAAATAAAACAGTCGCCCAAGCAGCAGCAAGGCCATGAGCGCCATGGCGCCGCAACTGATCCAAATCCGCGCTTCGAATACCCTTCGCTCGTGCGGAATATCTTTTAGGGTGGGTAGCGACTTCACCGCAGCGTGGGTGTTGTATCCAGGATGAAGCCTGCAGGTCGAACGGACAGATCGGGAGCGCTCATGTCAGTTGTGCCCGGCGTCTGATGTCGCGCAGAACGTAATAGATCCAGGGCCAGAGCAAGGCTGTCGTCAACGTGCCCAGCAGGTAGCTGTAGGCGTATTCGACTGAGCCCAGCAAGTTGTAGATCTGCAGCATGGCAAAGGAGTAAACGAAAACGGTCGCGGCCACGAACAAGGCTTGCTGTGCGACCGGGAAAACACGAATGCGCTGGTGATAGATCAGTGCGACGTAAGCGACAAAGGCGAGACCGAACGCATGTTGCCCAAGTATTGAACCGTGCATCACGTCCAGCAGCAACCCGATAAACCAACCGACCAGCACCCCGAAACGTTGTGGCAGTGCTACGCACCAGTACATCAAAACAATCGCTATCCAGCTCGGACGCCACGGCAGGGCCCATTCCGGCAGAGGTACTGCAGTCAGCGCGAAAGCGATCACGAAACTCAGCGGGACGACCCAAGCTCGGCTGGAAACCATCACTACCCGGCCATCTCGTTCTCAGTTGGTGACAGCAGAAATGCTTTCATTATCAAGTTGAATCGGGCGCGGACCGATGAGGAGGACTTCCCGGCTTTGGCCCACCTTGCCGCTGGGATCAACTATGACTTCGATGAATGATTCGCCGGCGCGGGCATTGATACTGGATATTTCCCCGACCGGGTAGCCGGCAGGAAAACGGCGTCCCAACCCCGACGTAACCACGAGATCGCCGGGCACGACATCGGCGTTGGTCGAAACGAATGAGAGTTCCAGTTTGTCGGCCCGGTTGCTGCCAACTGCGATGGCGCGCAGACCGTTGCGATTTACGATAACCGGAATCGCATGCTGCGGATCTGTAATCAGCAACGCCGTAGAAGAAAATGGTCCGACTTCAGATACCTGGCCGATGACGCCATGCGCATCGAGTAACGGTTGCCCAACATAGACGCCGTGGTTAGAGCCTTTGTTGACGACAATCTGGCGCGCTGCCGGCGATGTCTCGATCGCCAGCACGTCGGCAACCAGTACGTCATCGTCAAAAATAACTGATGAGTCGAGCAGCTGCCGCAGGCGCCGATTCTCGTGCTCAAGAGCGGCAAATCGCTGCACTCGGGTGCTCAGCCGAAGGTTTTCAGACCTGAGACGCT
>CAXGUU010000041.1:0-16270 GCA_964012875.1 uncultured bacterium | reverse complement strand
GGTACAGACCGCGAACTCCGGGCATCCGGGTGCCCCCATGGGCATGGCTGATATCGCTGAAGTACTGTGGCGCGGTTACCTGCGACACAGCCCGAGCAACCCGCAATGGTTCAATCGCGACCGCTTTGTCCTGTCCAATGGGCATGGCTCGATGTTGATCTACGCACTGCTTCATCTGTCCGGCTACGATGTCGGGATAGACGATCTAAAGCAATTTCGGCAACTGCACTCGAAAACGCCCGGTCATCCGGAATTTGGCGACACGCCGGGTGTTGAAACGACAACGGGTCCGCTGGGTCAGGGTTTGGCCAACGCGGTCGGCATGGCCCTCGCCGAGGCGCATTTGGCCGCGCGCTTTAACCGCGAACAATATCCGCTCGTTGATCACTACACCTACGTTTTTGCGGGCGATGGCTGCCTCATGGAAGGTATTTCGCACGAGGCCTGCTCTCTGGCCGGCACACTGGGACTGGGCAAGCTGATCGTTTTCTACGATGACAACGGTATATCCATCGACGGCAAGGTCGAGGGCTGGTTTACCGACGACACGGTCGCACGTTTTGAAGCTTACGGCTGGCACGTGGTACCGGCGGTTGATGGCCACGACGCCCAAGCCGTGACGCAGGCGCTTGAAATCGCCCGGCGCGAAACCGGCCGGCCGACGCTGATCTGCTGCGAAACAATCATCGGCTGGGGCGCACCCAACAAAGGCGGCACCGAGGCGGTGCACGGCGCGGCCCTGGGCGAGGACGAGATTGCCGCGACACGCAAAGCCATCGGCTGGGCGCACGAGCCGTTTGAAATTCCGCAACCGGTCGCCACAGCCTGGGACGCGGTGGATGCCGGTGCCGCGCTTGAATCATCGTGGAATGAATTACTTGACCGCTACTGCGCCGACTACGGCGAGGAAGGGACCGAGTTCAAGCGCCTGGTCGCCGGCGAACTGCCAGCAGACTGGAATCGAGTAGCGGATGCCTTCGTGTCTGAGAGCCTGAATGCCGACGGTAAAGAGGCCACCCGCAAGTCATCGGAGAAGGTACTTGATATTTTCGGCGCAGCGATTCCCGAATTGATCGGCGGTTCGGCCGATTTGACCGGTTCGAACAACACATGGCACAGCAGCAGCGTTGGCATATCCGGCGCCGAGCCGGGCGGCAACTACGTCTATTACGGCGTCCGTGAATTCGCCATGAGCGCCATCATGAACGGCATGTGTCTGCACGGCGGTACCATCCCTTATGGCGGCACTTTCCTGGTGTTTTCGGACTACGCTCGTAACGCAGTGCGCATGTCAGCGCTGATGGGGCTCGGTTCTGTTTTTGTCTACACCCATGATTCAATCGGGCTCGGTGAGGATGGCCCCACCCATCAACCGGTAGAGCACGCCAATGCGCTGCGCCTCATTCCCAGGCTCGATGTGTGGCGACCGGCAGACCGTGCCGAAACCGCTGCCGCGTGGCGTGCGGCAATAGAGCGTCGCGACGGACCGAGTTGCCTGCTGCTGACGCGCCAGGCATTGCCGCAGCAGGTGCATGCACCCGACCATGCCGGCGATATGTCGCGCGGTGCTTATATCTGTTTTGAGCCATCATCCGCCCCGCAGGCGCTTATCATTGCGACCGGTTCGGAAGTCGAACTCGCGCGTCAGCTAGCATCCGGTCTGAACGAAGATGGCGCCGCCATTCGCGTCGTCTCCATGCCCTGCCTCGACCGATTCGTGCGCCAGGAGCAAGGCTGGCAGGACGAGATACTGCCGCCTTCCATCAACAAACGTATCGCCATCGAAGCCGGTACGACCGGGCTTTGGTATCAGCTGGTCGGTCGCGACGGACTTGTCCTCGGGCTAGATCAATTCGGCGCTTCGGCGCCCGCTGCCGAATTGTTCGAGCACTTCGGCCTCGACCATGATTCATGCCTGGCGCGGGTCAAGGCGTATCTCGATTGAGCCTGCACCGACGCGCCTGCGCCGCCAGTAACATTCGGTACCGCTGCGGTCTCCGTGAAATGCGCGCCAGCGTGCAGAGATTTCTAAACGCGCCTGTTTATGCATGACGCAACGCCGCTGATGCGGCGTTCACACTGACTTTTTTAGAATATTCCCCAAGGAGCAAACACCATGACAATTCGCGTTGGAATCAATGGCTATGGACGAATCGGTCGCAACGTATTGCGAGCCCTGTTTGAGTCCGGACGCGACTCTGACATTGAGATCGTTGCCGTCAACGACCTCGGCGACGCCGGCACGAATGCTCATCTCACGCGCTACGACAGCGCGCATGGCCCGTTCCCTGGCACTGTCGAAGTCACCGATGACTCGATGATCGTCAACGGCAAATCGATTCGCGTGTTGTCCGAACGTGACCCGGCCAAGCTGCCCTGGGGCGATCTGGGCGTTGATGTCGTGCACGAGTGCACCGGGTTTTTCGCCAGCAAGGAAAAAGCCTCCGCGCACCTCGACGGCGGCGCGAAGAAGGTGCTGATCTCAGCGCCTGCCGGCAAAGATGTCGATGCAACAGTTGTCTACGGGGTTAACGACAATATCCTCACCAAGGACCACACGGTCGTCTCCAATGCCTCGTGTACCACCAACTGCCTCGCACCGCTGGTCAAACCCCTGCACGATTCAATCGGCCTGGAACACGGCATAATGACCACCATTCATGCCTACACCAACGACCAGGTGCTGACGGATGTCTATCATTCTGATCTCAGACGCGCGCGGTCAGCCACCCAGTCGATGATTCCGACCAAGACAGGTGCCGCGGCGGCAGTAGGCCTGGTCATGCCGGAGCTCGATGGCAAGCTAGACGGCTACGCCGTGCGGGTGCCGACGATCAACGTCTCGCTGGTCGACCTGACGTTTAAAGCCAAGCGCAACACGACCGTCGAAGAGGTTTCTGAAATTCTTAAGGGCGCAGCGGAGGGCAGCCTCAAAGGAATACTCGGATTCAACGACGAGCCTCTGGTGTCGATTGATTTCAACCACAACCCACACTCTTCGATTTTCGAAGCCAGCCAGACCAAGGTTATTGACGGGGACATGGTCAAAGTCCTCAGCTGGTACGACAACGAATGGGGCTTCTCGAATCGCATGCTTGATACCACCGCGGCCTTGGTCCAGGCTGGAGGCTGATCCGTGCACTCGATGAGCGCGCTTGATCTCGCCGGGCGTCGCGTACTGATCCGAGAAGACTTTAATGTGCCGATGAAAAACGGTGCTGTTGCCGATGACACGCGCCTGAGAGCCGCTCTCCCAACGCTGAGAGCTGCGCGCGACGCGGGCGCGACCGTGATGCTGATGTCACATTTGGGCCGTCCCACAGAAGGACAGGTCGAATCCGAGTTTTCGCTAGCGCCAGTTGCGGAACGCCTGGCGGAATTAATGGGATCGAAAATCGAATTAAGGACCGATTGGATCGACGGCGCAGACGTCGCTCCAGGCTCAGTGACGCTACTCGAGAACGTACGTTTTCTTGCCGGTGAGAAGAAAAATGACGATACCCTCGCGCAAAAAATGGCGGCGTTGTGCGACGTTTTCGTCAACGACGCCTTTGCAACTGCGCACCGGGCCCAGACCTCGACTCATGGCGTGGCTAAGTTTGCGCCGGTGGCCTGCGCGGGGCCTTTGCTGAAAGCGGAAATAGACGCGTTGACCAAGGCACTCGAGCAACCCGCGCGGCCAATGGTCGCGATCGTTGGCGGCGCAAAAGTATCGACTAAACTCGATGTACTTGAATCGCTGACAGGCAAGGTTGATCAGCTGATTGTCGGCGGAGGCATAGCCAATACCTTTCTGCTGGCGAGTGGGCAGCCGATCGGTAAATCGCTTTGCGAGAGCGACATGATCGATATTGCCGAGCGACTTCTAGCCGCTGGCGCGGACATCCCCGTACCAACCGACGTGGTGTGCGGCAAGACATTCGAAGAGTCGGCTCAAGGGTCGATAAAGGCCAGTCACGCGGTCGGCGAAGACGACATGATCATGGATCTGGGCCCCGACACGCTCGATCAGATTTGCTCGCTTATCATCGGCGCCGGGACGATTGTCTGGAACGGACCGCTGGGCGTATTCGAATTCCCTGCCTTCGCCGCCGGTACGCAGCGACTGGCCGAGGCGATTGCTGCAAGCGATGCTTTCTCAATTGCCGGCGGTGGTGACACGCTCGCGGCGATCTCGACGTTCGGCGTTGAAAAGGACATCTCGTACATTTCCACAGGCGGTGGCGCCTTCCTCGAGTTCCTGGAAGGTAAAACCCTGCCGGCGGTCGAAATCCTCGAACAACGCGCACAAGATTAGCGCCGGACGAGATGTCTGGTCTCCGCCGCACAAAGATTGTCGCCACCCTTGGACCCGCCACCGACGGCCCCGAAATGCTCGACCGCCTCGTTGCTGCCGGTCTCGACGCCGCGAGATCGGGACCATCGCAGACCTGCAGGGCCCCAAAATCCGCCTTGAACGATTTATCGACGGCGCCATTGAACTCGTACCGGGAGAGCGTTTTGTCATCGATGCCGGGTGTGCCTAGGCGTGGAAGCTGAATGGACAGACCCCGAGCCCTCAATCCTGCCCGAGCGCAATTTCGGGCGTGTCGATGAAGCAATTGCCATGTCCGCCATCTATTGCAGCAAGCATTTCAGGATCAAGGCGATCGCGGCGCTTACTGAATCCGGCACAACGCCGTCATGGATGTCCAGAGTCAATGCGTCGACGCCGATTTTCGCCCTCGCGCGGCATCCCGAATCACTGCGGCGCGCGACCCTTTACCGCAACGTCTATCCGGCATACTTAGACTTCAACAGCGTGCCCTACTCCCAGGTCCCACAGGCAGTACTGACATTGCTGGCTGAACGCGGCGTGGTTGAGAAGGGAGACCGCGTGATGATGACCAAGGGTGACCTGCACGGCTATACCGGTGGCACCAATGGCATGAAAATCGTCACCGTCGATGACTTTGTCGAGCACGTCGGCTGAGCGCGTGCCAGCCGCGCAACAGAGAGACTGTCACGGAAGCGCTGAGTAAGGCCGGGTCGAACAGCTTGTATTCGCGCATTTGGGGCGCGAGAGGCCGAGTCGTGACTTGATCAGAGCCTCCTCAGCTCGTCAGCCGGGTCAACGCCTCGGCATACTTGGCGGCGGTTTTGTCGATGATGTCCTGCGGCAGATGTGGCCCGGGCGCGCGTTTGTTCCAGTCCAGGGTTTCGAGATAATCGCGCACGAATTGCTTGTCGAAACTCGGCGGGCTTATGCCGATGCGATACGCATCGGCCGGCCAGAACCGCGACGAGTCCGAGGTCAGAATTTCATCGATCAATACCAGGCTGCCGGCATCGTCGAGACCGAATTCGAATTTGGTGTCTGCAATAATAATGCCCTTGGTTTGAGCATACGCGGCGGCCTCGCGATAGATCTTGAGTGTCAGGTCCCGAACCTGTTCGGCAAGTGCGGGTCCGACCATGCCGCAGGCGGTTTGAAAGTCGATATTCTCGTCATGGTCGCCGACGGCCGCCTTGGTTGCCGGCGTGAATATCGGCTCCGGCAGCATCGCGCCCTGCTCCAGTCCCTCGGGCAGGGCGATGCCACAAACCGCACCACTGTCCTGGTAGTCCTTCCAACCCGACCCAATCAAATATCCGCGGGCAACCGCCTCAATCGGGAGTGGCTTGAGTTTCCTGACGACGACTGCCCTGCTCTGCACCTGCTCACATTCTTGTGCTATCAAGAATTCGTCCAGGGGGCGCGCGACCAGGTGATTTTCGATAATCGAAGCCATGCGGTCGAACCAGAACAGCGAAAGCGCGGTCAGCATCGCACCTTTGCCGGGCACGGGATCTGGCAGAATCACATCGAAGGCAGACAACCGATCAGTCGTCACGATCAACAGGTGATCATCATCGACTGCGTAAATGTCCCTGACCTTGCCTTTTTGCACCAGGGGGATGGAATGCAGACTGGATTCGAACAGGGCCTCCATCAGACATCGCCTCGTTGTGTGTTTGTTTTTGCTTGCATGTCGGATCAGCAACCCGCTTCACTTTGAAGCGCGTGCGGTAGCGGGTGCTTCACGGCCTACGCCGAGAGCCTGGGTGACGAACCAGCGGTTAAGGACTGTGCAACGATCAATCAGCTGCATCCCGGTCCCCCGCAGTGTGGTCAAGGCGCGGCGCTCGCTGGCAAAAACATGGTGCAGGGAATGAATGAGTTGATCAAACTTGAATGCCTCGCTCTTACGCCAACGCTCGTAACGCCGTAGCGTGCTCATCCCCGGGATCTCGTGGTTGTCTCCCGCGGTGATCAACTCGTGCATCGACGCGGCATCCATAATGCCCAGATTCAATCCGTGGCCGGCGAGCGGATGGATGGTGTGTGCTGCATCACCGACCAGCACCCAGTTGCGGCCGCACCACTGGCTAGCCTGCGCCCGTTCGAGCTCGAAAGAGCTGACCGGGCTTACCGGCCTGAGCGTCCCGAGTTTGTATTCAAATGCGGATGACAAGGCAGCGGCGAAGCGATCTTCGGACATGCCGAGAAGTTCATCAGCGTATTCGTCGCGGCACGACCAGACGATGGACGCGAGCCGCGGCTCGGGCAGCGGCAGCACGGCCAGGGGGCCGGTGGGCAGGAATCGTTGACGCGCAACATTGCCGTGCTCAGTTTCGCAAACGATGTTGGCCGCCAGCGCGCGCTGCCCGTAAGGCTGGCGCGTGGTCTGTATGCCAAGAGACCCGGCGACCCCTGACCGGCGCCCATCGGCGGCAACCAGCAGACGCGCAAGCGACGAACGTCCGCTCGCCAAACTCAACATGATGCCGTCTTGGACCTGTGTTGCTGAATCAATCGTATCGACTTCGAGCGTCACGCCAAGCACGACGGCACGTTCTCGTAGCGCCGTAACCAGGTTGGCGTGCTCGACCATGAACGCCAGGTTTGCTGACGGCGAATTTCGCCCGAAATCGATCGCGCCGATAGAGCAGGCATCCCACACGGCCATCCCTTCGACTGTCGCTACCCGGCTGTGATCAACGCCATCCCATGCGCCGACACGCAACAACACGTTGCGCGAGGCAGGCGACAATGCGTACTGACGAACATCGTAGCCCTCGGCAGGCATCGGCGGCGCCGGGTTTGGATCAAACAGGTGGACCCGAAAACCGCTTTCTGCAAGCAAGGTGGCGGTCGTCAGACCAACAACCCCGCCACCGGCAATGGCAACATCGAGCGACCTGGATGACGGCGACACAGGGGGTCGTGCTCAGGCCGCGGCGCGTTGCCGCTCTATGCGTTCGAGGGCCGCGAGACCGGTGATTTCTCGCGCCAGCTGACGGCGTGCGGGGAACGAGTATGCAAGGCTCGTTATTACACCCCGACGCAGGCCCTTGACCAGACTCAAAGACGAAACGAATGATTGGGCGAGGCCGTCGCACAATGTCCTGGTCTGACAATGATCACGGCGCCGAAGAGCCTCGTAGTCGCGCGCAATGTTCCGCCTCGTGCGCGCACCGGCAATCACGCAATCCAGTGCGAATACGTCGCGCAGTCCCAGATTCAGTCCCTGAGCGCCGTTCGGATGGACTGTATTTGCCGCATTGCCAACCAATATCAGGCCGTCGCCGATGATTTCTGCGGCACGTGACGCGACGAGCGCGTGGTGCCGACGTGCCCCGGGGGCGGACAAGGCGCCGAGCCGATGCCCGAATTTGTCATCGAGTTGCAACAGGTAGTCGCTGTCGTTCAACGCCCTTAGCTCATCGGCAACGTCGGGCGCAACGCACTGAACGTTGACCACACGATGTTTACCAACGGGAATAAACGCAAGCGGACCATTGGCGGTGAAGTATTCAAAGGCGTTACGGCCGACTTCGACGTCGCATGTGAATTGCGAAACAACTGCACATTGGACGTAGTCAAAGGTGTCGTGCGGAATATTCGCCGCCTGACGGACCGTTGATTCCGTGCCGTCCGCCGCGATCAGCAATCCGGCTGTCAGAGTTTGTTCGCCGTCACCCGCGCGCGCGGTTACGTTAACCACATCACCCGTTGATCGAAATCCGCAGAAACGGGTCGCCCAGCAGCATTTTATGCGGTCGTTGGCAGTCACCGCTTGAGTACATACGTTCAGCAGAACGTCGGCCTTGCACGACCAGGCGAGCGTCTCGCGATCGATATCGGCAGCATCGAGCGCCAGTGTGCTGATGCCGCCGCGGTCATAGATCCTGACTCGCTCGATGGGCCAGAGCGCGCGGCTCAGCTGCGACCACAGACCCAGTTCGCTGAGCAGGCGTTCGGATGATAGCGACAGCACCAGCGCCCGCACGTCCTCACGCTCGACGTCCGCCCCTTGCGGGCGTTGTTCGATGATGGCAACGCGCCATCCCCGATTAGCTAACGCGAGCGCCGCCGCGCTCCCGACTAATCCAGCGCCGACAACAATGGCATCGAAATCAGGCCCCGCCACGCTCATTCATCTGTGTTTCGATGTCGGCTATGGTTTTCGGAGCCCCCGCAGTCAGCACCTCGTTCCCGGTTTCTGTCACCAGGACATCGTCTTCGATACGGATGCCGATATTCCGCCATTGCTGCGGCAGATCCTTGATGGTATCGGCCAGGTAAAGCCCGGGTTCCACCGTGGTGACCATACCAGGCTCGAAGACCCGCCACTCGTCTCCGAGTTTGTAGTCGCCGACGTCATGCACATCCATGCCGAGCCAGTGCCCGGTTTTGTGCATGTAATAGGGTCGATAGGCCTCGGCATCGATAAGCTTGCGCAGGCGTCCTTTTAAAATGCCGAGATCAACCAGCCCACGCGTTATCACTTCTGTTGCGGCTTCGTGGGGCTCGTTCCAGCCGTTTCCCGGCCGCACCTCCGCAATCGCGGCTATCTGCGCTTCCAGAACGATTTCATACGCCAGCTTCTGTTCCTCAGAGAAGGTGCCGTTGACAGGAAACGTACGGGTTAAATCGGCGGCATAACTGTCGTATTCAGCGCCCGCGTCAATCAACAGCATGTCGCCGTCTTTCATCGCACTCGTGTTCTCAGTGTAGTGCAGGATGCAACTGTTTGCGCCACTGCCGACAATAGATGGGTACGCCGGCGCACGGGCGCCATGATGCATAAAGCAATGCATCAACTCCGCTTCAATCTGATACTCCTTCATGCCCGGCTCACTTACGGACATCGCCCGGCGATGCGCCTCGGCAGTGATGGTGGCGGCGCGGCGCATCGCTTTCAGTTCCTGGCTGCTTTTGAACAGCCGCATCTCGTGCACGATATGCCCGAGCGAGACGAATTGATCGGGCGCCTGGACGCCGGCTCTTCCTTTGCTAGTGACGCGATTGATCCAGCTCATCAGGCGCTGATCGAAATCCGCATACCGCCCCATGGTGTAGTAAATGCGATTCTTGTTCTCAAGCAGGCCCGGCAGAATGTCGTCCAGGTCGGTAATCGGAAACGCATCGTCCGCGCCGTAGAGCTCGCACGCACCCTCGAGCCCGGCCCGTCGGCCATGCCAGGTTTCCTGCTCCTCATCACGTTCGCGACAAAACAATAGGAATTCACCCTGGGGCCTGTCCGGCACCAGCACCATGACAGCCTCGGGCTCGGGAAAGCCGGAGAGGTAATAAAAGTCGCTGTCCGCGCGATGCGGAAAGTAAACGTCGCGGTTCCGGACGCGCTCGGGGCTCGTCGGCTGGATAATGATGGCGCCGGAATCGACCATGTCCATGAGGCGTTTGCGGCGGCGTGCGAATTCTCTTTTTTCCATAAGTAATACGAAAGCCTGCTGCTCGGCTAGTGGAGGGTAGACTCCCCGGGTTCCTGTCCGCTATTGCGCTCGGCATAGACGATGAGGGCACCCATGCGCGCGAACTCGGTCAGTTCCACAAACGCCTGCTCATCGCCGGAATCGTCATCGCCCAGAGTCAGCGCGCGAAATCTTTCCAGATCGGTGACAAATTCGCGCGCATCGACACCGAGGCTTCCGAGATCGTTCAAGCCGCTCGCGCCCAGTCCGGATAAGAACCCGCGGCACCAGGCACTCAAGGCTTCGACCCGGAGTGTAAGGTCACTGTCATCGTCAGGCAGCAGCAACGAAAATTCGAATGTTTCTGACTCCATGCCCTTGACTGTTTGGGATTCAAGGTCGGCGAAGACCAAAGTCGCCGCTTCGGACTGGTACGCTTCGATATCGTCCTGACCGCTCATGTGGTGCAGCCAGAGGTCCCGATTGAACTGACCGGGGCCACTCAGCATGCCGCACAGCATGCCATGGCACTCAGCGGCGCTGATATCAGCACGGAGCCCGGCGAGGGTGTCATCGAGCCGCTCGTAGAGTGCGCTCTCCAATCAATTGTCCTGCGTAGTTGCCACAAATTGCGTATGACGAATTATCCCATGCGAGCGCTGGCTTAAAAAGTGACGTTTGGCGCGATTCTGCGCCCCCAGCGCAGTTGACCGTTATAAGCTTCGCACTCTATATTGAGCCGCTCATCCAAACCGGCTTTGCGCCGCAGCTCGACATGAACGCAGGCAACAAAGACCAACTTGAACTCGCCACACTTGAGTCGCGGGTGGACGAGTTGATCAAAACCGTTGAAAGCCTCGCCAGCGAGAATGAGGCCTTGCGCAACCAGCAAGCCACGCTGACGACCGAGCGCGCAACCTTAATCGAAAAGACGGAGCAGGCCAGAAGCCGCGTTGAGGCGATGATTGCGCGCCTGAAGGCAATGGAGACGCGCTCGTGAGTGACGAGGTCAAACCAATTACCGTCACCATCTTTGACAAGGAGTACGTGGTCGGCTGCAAAGAAAACGAACGCGAAGCCCTGTTCACCTCAGTCCAGTTCCTGAACAACAAGATGGCCGAGCAGCGAGACAATGGCAATGTGATCGGAGCCGAACGCATCGCGGTTATGGCGGCGCTCAATATCGCCCATGAATACCTCGAATTCCGTCGTAGCAATGAATCCATGGCTTCGGATATCGGTGAAGGTATTGCCCGCATGCAATCGAAAATCGCCGAGGCCTTGACCCAGGACGCGGCGTTCGAACTGACGACTTCAGCCAAACACTGATCCAAGGGCCGTTCACCGCATGCGGTGTTACCGGTGCAAACCAGCGCCGGAGTGCGGCGAGAGGCTGCTGCGCCGCCACTGTTCAAAGCGTTCCTAAAGTCTCGCTCCCGGGGTACGATGTAGCTCAGGTGTTCTCTACTTTGTTCGCCCACTGACCCGACAATCTTTGAGCCTTAAAGCATAACTTTAGGAACCGATCAATCAGCGATGTTGCGCATGTCCGCTCGTTCGGGAAGCCTGATTCGCCCTGAGAAGTTCCACTCTTGAATCCCTGGTTCAAGATTACGGTCGGCGACGGCATCGTGGAGAACACCAATTCCCCGCTCGGCCTTCAGACGTTGAACCTGAAGTGCATGATGTCACCGTCTCCGACTACATAATCCTTCCCCTCTACGCGAAGCTTACCTTGTTCCCGCGCTTTCGACTCACCGCCGCAGGCGATGAAATCCTCGTAGCTCGTGACTTCGGCCCGGATAAAGCCGCGCTCGAAATCGGTGTGGATCACCCCCGCGGCCGCTGGCGCCGCGGCGCCGCGGCGCACTGTCCATGCGCGGCATTCCTTGGGTCCGGCGGTAAAAAAGCTTTGTAAGCCGAGCAGGCGGTACCCGGCCCGGATCACGCGATCGAGGCCAGCCTCGGACAAGCCGAGGTCGGCCAGAAATTCAGCGCGCTCTGCACTACTCAGCGCAATAAGCTCAGCTTCGATGGCAGCACTCAGTATGACCGATTCCGAGCGGTGCTTGTGGGCGTACTCTGAAACGCGGGCGGAGTAGCCGTTACCAGCGAGTTCGGATTCGCCGACATTGGCAATGAACAGCACAGGTTTAGCTGTCAGCAGCGCGATCTCTTTGACCAGAGCCTGGGTCGGTTCATCAAGGTCGATTGATCGCACCGGTTCATCCTGCTCGAGCGCGTCGAGTAACAAGCGAAAAGAATCGGCGCGTTGCCGTTGCGATTTGTCACCGGACTTACCCTGCTTTTCCGCACGCTCCAAACCGCGAGTACAGGTATCAAGATCTGCGAGCGCAAGCTCGGTCTCGATCACTTCGATATCTGACAACGGATCAACGCGACCTGAAACGTGGGTGACGTTGTCATCCTCAAAACACCTCACGACGTGCGCAATGGCCTGGGTTTCTCGAATGTGCGACAAAAACTGATTGCCGAGACCTTCGCCTTTCGAGGCGCCCTCGACCAATCCCGCGATGTCGACGAACTCCATCGTCGAAGGGACGATTTTCGCGGGCTCCACGATGGACGCTATTTCATCGAGTCTCGGATCGGGCACGGGCACAATGCCGACATTTGGCTCGATGGTACAGAACGGGTAGTTTTCTGCCGCGATCTCAGCACTGGTCAAAGCATTGAACAAAGACGATTTGCCGACATTTGGCAAACCGACGATGCCGCATTTAAATCCCATCTGGTTATGCTCCTCCGGACTTTTTTGCCCGCCGATTGAGTGCATTCATGGCCCGATCAACCTGGCCCAAACTCAAGGTTTCAAAAACGGCGGTCAACTCGCCCATGGCCTTGTTGATTGCATCACGTTCTTCTGTTCTGGGCTTGCTCAGAACGAATGCACTGACGTCTTTGGCGGAACCAGGGTGGCCGATTCCGATGCGCGCGCGGATGTAGTTTTTGTCGCCGAGATGACTGTCGATACTGCGCAGCCCATTATGACCTCCATTGCCACCGCCGCGCTTCAGACGCACGACGCCCGGCTCGAGGTCGAGCTCGTCATGGACGATGAGAATGCCCGCGACAGGAATACGAAAATAATTCGCGCAGGCGGCAACACTCTCACCGCTTAGGTTCATGAAGGTCGATGGTTTGAGAAACCTTATACCCGATTGAGCACGCGCGAACTCGCCCTTGTAGCGCGATTCATCGCGCCATTGCAGATTGAGCTCGCTTGCCAGTGCTTCGACAAACCAGTAACCGACGTTGTGCCTGTCATCAGCGTGGCCGGCACCGGGATTGCCGAGGCCGACCACCAGCTCGATCGGTTGCGCTGAATCGCTCGCCATTTCGACGTCGCCGACGTCGCCTGGCCGCGGCCGCTACTCGCCGTCTTCTGCCGGCGCCTGGTCGTCGCCGGCCGCCTCTTCGCCTTCCCCGGGCGTTTCATCCGCCTCAACTTCGTCGTCAGCAGCCGCGGCGCGCGGCACCACAACCTGCATGATGGCAAGGCCAGCGTCACCGCCCTGCATCAGCGAGGTGATCTGAACACCCTCCGGCATCACGACATCGGCCAGGTGCAAAGAATCACCGACGTCGACATTCGCCACGTCGACCTCGATATATTCAGGCAGATCTTTGGGCAGACAGGTGATTTCCAAATCAGTTAACAAGTGGGAAATCACGCCACCACTCTGTTTCACGCCAACGCAGGCCTCTTCATTAATGAAGTGAATCGGCACACGGATAGTCAGTGCTTCCGATTCATCCACACGCTGAAAGTCCATATGCATGATGAACGGCTTGAACGGGTGACGCTGCATATCCTTGATCACGACTTTTTCCGCCTGACCATCGACCTTCAGGTCTAGGATATGAGAATAGAAAGCCTCGTGCTCAGCCTGCAGCAGGAGCTCGTTGTGTCCGAGCTGTATTGCTACGGGATCTTTACGAGCGCCATAAACGATTGCCGGTATCTTTCCGTTTCGACGCAGGCGGCGGCTCGCACCCTTACCTCGGTCGTTACGGATCTCGGCATCAATTTCGAATTCATTCATTGTCCGAATCTCCTGGTTGTCAGTTAAGTGAAATTCACCATCCGCGTCCCGCGACCAGGTCTGCGGCGGTGTTGTTGTCAATAACGGCGTCACGCCGTCAGTTGAATTCGTTACGCAGTCGTCCTTCTAGTCGACAAACATGGAACTTAGAGACTGTCCGCTGCTGATGCGGCTGATGCTCTCGCCCAGCAGGCCGGCGACCGACAGTTGCCTGACCTTGCCGCTGGCGACCGCCTCTTCGGACAGCGGAATTGTGTCGGTGACGACGAGTTCATCGAGCGTCGAGCCGTTCAAATTGTCGATCGCATTACCGGAGAGTACCGGGTGCGTGCAGTAGGCCACGACCTTGCGGGCGCCGTGATCTTTCAGCGCTTCGGCCGCGCGGCAAAGCGTGCCCGCGGTATCGACCATGTCGTCGACCATCACACAGGTGCGGCCATCAACATCGCCTATGATATTCATCACTTGTGACTCATTCGCGCGTGGCCGGCGTTTGTCGATAATTGCCAGATCAGCATTGTCGAGCCGGCGCGCAATGGCACGCGCCCTGACAACACCACCGACATCCGGCGACACCACCATGAGATCTTCGTACTCATGCTTCCAGATATCGCCCAGCAGAACCGGCGACGCGTAGACGTTATCCATTGGGATATCGAAAAACCCCTGAATCTGCTCGGCGTGGAGGTCGACGGTGAGTACCCGGTCTGTGCCGACACCGGTGATCATGTTGGCAACGACCTTGGCGGTGACCGGCACGCGAGCCGAGCGCGGTCGCCGATCCTGGCGGGCATAGCCGAGGTAAGGAATGACGGCCGAAATCGTCAGCGCGGAAGCGCGCCTTAAGGCGTCTATCAACACCAACAGCTCCATGAAGTTGTCGTTGGTCGGTGCACAGGTCGGCTGAATGACGATGGCATTGCGGCCGCGCACGTTCTCGGCGATTTCGACCATGATTTCGCCGTCGCTGAAACGCCCCACCGTGGCCTTGCCCAGCGGCAATTGCAAATGACTGGCTACCGCACGTGCGAGGGCACGATGGGCGTTGCCAGTGAATAGCATCATAGAATCTTCTGGGATCGCCATTGGATTTCCTGACTTGGCCTTATGCAAATTGAAAGGACGGAGGTTGGACCTGTTTTAGCGCCGTTTTTATCAAGGCAAATATTTGGCTGGGGTGCCAGGATTCGAACCTGGGAATGCGGGGATCAAAACCCCGTGCCTTACCACTTGGCGACACCCCAATAATTAATTTCCGAGGACCGAAGCACCGGACGATTGATAGTTACTGCGTCAGGCGATCAAGCAGCGGCGACCGGTTGCGCCGCCTGACCGCATCGGCACGCCATTTTGATGGCACTCGGGCCACGATTGACGCGGCCTCTTCCGGCTCCTCCACACACGCGAAAACACTCGCCCCGGTCCCGCTCATTCGCGCCGTCGCAAACTGCCCCAGCCAATCCAGCGCTTCGCCCACTTCAGGGTAGAGACGCCGGGTTACCGGCTCACAGTCATTACGGCTGCGGCCTAGCGAAAAGGCGTGCATTTTGATTGTCGGGGTATTGCGTGTCAAATGGCTGTCTGAAAAGACCCGACCCGTATTTACCTGCACATTTGGATTGATGATCACCGCCGGCGTGACCGCGGCGTCGAACGGCTGCAACTGCTCGCCAACGCCCTCGGCCCAGGCCGTGCAGCCATGGACAAAAATTGGCACGTCGGCGCCCAGTGCGAGACCGATTTGGGCCAGCTCGGATGGCGTCAGCCCGGTCTCCCAGAGTTGGTTCAGGGCTACCAGGACGGTCGCCGCATCGGAGCTGCCGCCACCGAGTCCACCGCCTATCGGCAGGTGCTTTTGAATGCGGATGCGGGCGCCCTGGTTCGTCCCGGTAGCAGCCTGCAGGCCGCGCGCGGCGCGGGTCACGAGGTCGGCTTCAGGTTCGATACCGGGTATTGGTGTCACTAGCTCGATGCCGCGATCAGCGGTCGGCTCGAAATCAAGGCTGTCGCTGAGGTCGATAAACTGGAATACCGTTTGCAGCAAATGATAGCCATCGTTGCGACGCCCGGTCACGTGCAGGAACAAATTGAGCTTTGCCGGTGCCGGCCAGTTAGTTGACCAGGCCATTCAGTAGCGCTCCCAGTTTTTGATAACGAGCCGAACTTTGAGGGTCGAGTGCACCAGGAACAGCTTACGTGGCAAGGTCAAATCTCCGAGTTTTCTGTGGTCGAGAATGCTGATGCGCCAGCCATCCTGGGCGAAATCGGTCAGACGTCCCAGTTCATCTTTGGTCTGGTGCGCGATTTCGCTGTTCGGCGCGGGCAGTCCACGCACCCAGTAGCGGACGCCGCTAACCGGAATCGACCAACCCAGGTGCCGTAACATCAATTCTTCCGCGCTGGTCGCCCGATCAGACTCGCCGTCGGGCTTTTCGATTGTCACGGCACCGGCCTCGCCGGATAAG
>CAXGUU010000040.1:0-16347 GCA_964012875.1 uncultured bacterium | reverse complement strand
GACTTCGATGGTCAGCGCCGCGCGCCGATTCAGAAGATCGAGTAACTCGTCATCGACCGCATCGATAGCGCGGCGCAGTTCGTCAAGTGGTTTTGAACCGGACATGCGCGACAGTTTGAGCGCGTCGGACAGTTACGGTCAATCGTCAGACAAAGGCGCTTCGTCAACGGCGCCGTCACTCTCGTCGTTGTCACCTGCCTCATCACCGCCATTAAAATCGGCAATGGGCTCGACACCGACCAGACATTCTCCGTCGCTGACATTGATCAAGCGAATACCTTGCGTATTTCGGCCGATCACAGATACGCCTTCGACCGGTGTGCGAACTAGCGTACCTTTGTCGCTGATTAACATGATTTCATCCTCATCAGAAACTGACACCGCGCCGACCACATCGCCGTTGCGTTCGTTCGCCTGGATCGCGATCACACCCTGGCCGCCGCGACCCTTGGTCGGAAAATCTTCGTAGCGGGTGCGCTTGCCGTAACCGTTGGCGGTCGCCAGCAACACTGTGCCCTCGCCATCAATGCAAATCAGCGATATAACTTCGTGTTCGTCGCCCAGGCGGATGCCCCTGACCCCGCGCGCCGTTCTGCCCATGAGTCGTACCGCGGTTTCCGAAAATCGGATCGCCTTGCCGGCCGAGCTGACCAGCATCACGTCGGCCGCGCCCTGGGTAAGCGCGACGCCGATCAGGTGATCACCATCGACCAGATCGACGGCAATAATGCCTGAGGCGCGAGGGCGAGAAAAATTAGCCAGCGAAGTCTTCTTGACCAGACCGCGCGAGGTTGCCATAACGACAAAAAGCTCAGGATCGAACTCCTTAATTGGCAACACAGCGGTGATACGCTCGCCTTCAGCCAGCGGCAGGAGATTGACCAGCGGACGCCCGCGCGCTGTACGTCCGGCCTGTGGCACCTCGTACACTTTCAGCCAGTAGACTTTGCCGTGGTTCGAGAAACTCAGCAGCGTGTCATGGGTATTGGCAACGAAGATTTTGTCGACGAAGTCCTCATCCCGCGTCGTCGTCGCAGTCTTCCCTTTGCCGCCACGGCGCTGCGACCGGTAGACGTCCAGTGACTGCGATTTCGCATACCCGGCGTGCGATAGCGTGACGACTACATCCTCTTCGGAAATCAGGTCTTCGAGCGATAAATCTTCCATCGTCTGATCGATTCGCGTGCGTCGCTCATCGCCGTACTGACTGTCGATTTCGGTCAATTCCTCACGGATGACCTGCATCAAACGCTCCGGCCGTTGCAAAATGTCCAGCAAATCATCGATACGTTCGAGCACCGCGCGGTACTCTTGGAGAATCTTATCCTGTTCGAGCGCGGTCAGCCGCTGCAACCGCATCTCCAGAATTTCTTTGGCCTGCCGTTCGGACAGGTGGTAACCGTCATCCTTCAGTCCATACTGTGGCTCAAGATCAAGCGGCCTGGATACGTCCGCGCTGGTTCGCTCAAGCATGCCCAGAACCAGACCCGGCGACCACGCCGTGGCCATCAGCTTTTGCCGCGCCTCGGTCGGTGTCGGCGAGGCCTTTATCAATTCGATAATCGGGTCGATGTTACCCAGCGCAACCGCCAGACCTTCAAGAATGTGCGCGCGGTCTCTTGCCTTGCGCAACTCGAACAACGTTCGTCGGGTAACGACTTCTCGCCGATGACGCAGAAAGCAATCAATCAGGTCGCGTAAATTCAGTGTCTTAGGCTGACCATCGATAAGCGCGACGATGTTGATACCAAATACCGATTGCATTTGGGTCTGTTGATAAAGGTTGTTCAGCAACACTTCCGCGCTTTCGCCGCGCTTGAGTTCGATCACAACCCGCATACCGTCCTTGTCAGATTCGTCACGCAGACCGTCGGAACGGATGCCTTCGATCTTCTTGTCCTTAACCAGCTCAGCAATCTTTTCCAGCAATCGGGCCTTATTGACCTGATAAGGCAACTCGGTGATGACGATGACCGGGTTGTCTTGGTCGGTGTTGTCGACCTCGGCATTGGCGCGAACATAGATCCGGCCACGGCCGGTGCGGTAGGCCTCGCGAATACCGGCCGAACCGTTGATGATGCCGGCGGTCGGAAAATCCGGTCCCGGGACGTGTGCCATCAATCCCTCGACATCGATATCGGGGTTGTCGACCATGGCAATACAGGCAGCGATGACTTCGCGCAGATTGTGCGGCGGAATATTGGTCGCCATGCCGACCGCAATACCGCTCGAACCATTGACTAGGAGGTTTGGAACGCGCGAGGGCAGGACCGTTGGTTCCTGTTCCTTGCCATCATAATTCGGCGCGAAATCGACCGTTTCCATGTCGATATCAGCGAGCAGGTCGGCAGCGATTCGATCGAGACGGCATTCGGTGTAGCGCATCGCTGCCGGGGCATCACCATCAACAGAGCCGAAGTTACCCTGACCATCGATCAATGGATAGCGCAGCGAAAAATCCTGCGCCATGCGCACCAGCGTGTCATATATTGCACTGTCGCCATGGGGGTGATATTTGCCCATGACATCCCCGACCACGCGGGCACATTTGACGTACGGCCGGTTGTGAACGTTGTTTGCTTCCTGCATCGCGTAAAGCACCCGGCGATGAACCGGTTTGAGTCCGTCGCGGGCATCAGGAAGCGCCCTTCCTACGATTACACTCATCGCGTAATCCATGTAGGATTGGCGCATTTCGTCTTCGATATTGACGGGAAGTAGCTGACGTGCGAAATCGGCCATTAGCAGCAAAATAACTTATTGATTATCAAAGGATAAATCCCAGTCACAGGTGGTGACAAGTATAGCATCAAACGGACCCCGAACGCACGCAAAAAGGGACTTATTTAGGGGCTCGAAAGAGGGCCTCGATTGCCGCCCGAGACGGCGGCCGGACGATGCCTTTCTCGGTGGCGATGACATCGATCAAGCGAGCGGGCGTGACGTCAAATACCGGGTTGAAAACGCGAACCCCCGAACTCGCCACTGCCTGTCCTGAGAGGTGCGTCAGTTCGTCGGCGCCGCGCTCTTCGAGTGGTATCGATTCACCATCAGCTGTGCTGCTATCGATGGTCGACAAAGGCGCGGCGACCATGAATCTCACCCCGTGTTCGCGAGCGAGGCAGGCCAGACCATAAGTCCCGATTTTATTCGCCGTATCGCCATTGGCGGCGATACGATCGGCGCCGGTAACAACCCAGTCGACTGCGCCGGTTTTCAGCAAATGGGCGGCGGCGCTATCTGCAATCAACGTGACATCAATGCCATCGCGCAACAACTCCCAGGCCGTGAGCCGGGCGCCCTGCAGCCACGGTCGTGTTTCAGTCGCATACACCCTATCGATCTTTCCTGACCTGAAGGCGCTGCGGATCACGCCTAGGGCCGTGCCGTACCCCGCGGTCGCCAGCGCACCGGCGTTGCAGTGCGTGAGTATCGAATGACCTTCGGCGACCACTTCCGCGCCAAAATCGCCCAGGCGCCGATTGGCAGCGACGTCGTCTTCATGAATTTGCTCTGCCATCCGGACTGCCCGGGTGTAAGCGTCGTCGTCCGCGTCATCGAGTACTGCGAGCATCCGGTCGATGGCCCACATCAGGTTGACGGCGGTCGGACGACTTTGGCGCAGACTTTCGGCGTCGCGGCGCACCTGCTGTTGCCAATGGTGTTTGTCGCCCGCGATATGGACGCCGACGGCCATCGCAACTCCGTAAGCCGCGGCGACTCCAATTGCCGGCGCGCCACGCACGACCATCGCGCTTATCGCTTCGGCGACTGCGTTCGCATCCCGGCAGATGACGTATTGTTCATCGTGAGGCAAAAGACGCTGGTCGAGTAAATGCAGCTCCGAGCGCCGCCAGATGATCGGTGAAATGGTCGGTGATGGGGTCGTCATCGCGGCATCGTTCGCTTCATTCGTTGTGGTACTTTACCGCACATTCGGACGAACCCTTCTCTCAATGAAGCTAACCCGGAGTGCAGGATCTGCGGCATGGGGTCGCCGGGTGAACCGCGTGACCGGTTTGCACCCGACAACTGAGGTCGAACGATGAAATACGCCATTAATGCCAGCTGGGTGATACCGGTCCGCCCCAGTGGTGTAATCCTCAAGGATCACACCGTCGTCATTGATGGTGGCAATATCGAAGCCATCGTTCCCACGGCAGACTGGTACGGAGGCGCCGTTGAGGTCGACTGTCGGGGTCACGCTGTCATTCCGGGCCTGATCAACGCGCATACCCACGCGGCGATGAATCTCTATCGTGGTCTGGCGGATGATCTGCCCCTGAAAACCTGGTTGGAAGAACACATCTGGCCTGCCGAGGCGATGTTCGCAGGTCAGGATTTTGTCCGCGAGGGGACCCGCCTTGCGGCATCTGAAATGTTGCTGAGCGGAACAACCTGTTTCAACGACATGTACTTCTTCGGCTTCGACGCCGCGGCGGCGGCACTAGAAACCGGGATTCGCGCTTCGATCGGCATGATCATAATCGGCTTTCCAAGTGCGTGGGCAACCGATGCTGATGAGTACTTTCGAAAAGGGCAGGCGATTCATGATCAGTATCGCTCCCACCCGATGGTTACAACGACCTTTGCCCCGCACGCGCCGTACACAGTTGACGACGCCTCGCTCAGCCGGGTGGCGACGTTGTCCGCCGAGCTCGAAGTACCAGTGCATATCCATCTGCATGAAACAGCGCACGAAGTTGAGCAGGCGGTGCACGAACACGGTGAGCGTCCTCTAAGTCGACTCGACCGGCTTGGATTGTTGACTCCGCAATTGATCGCGGCCCACATGACCCAGCTCAGCGACAACGAAATCGAGCGACTCAGCGAGACAGGCGTCAGCATCGCCCATTGCCCGGAAAGCAATTTGAAACTGGCGAGTGGATTCTGCCCGGTTGCGCGTCTGTTGGATGCCGGCGTCAACATCGCCCTGGGCACTGATAGCTCTGCGAGTAACAACGATCAAGACATGCTCGGAGAAATGAAAACCGCTGCTTTGCTGGGCAAAGGCGTGGCCGGCGACGCCACCGCGCTGTCCGCCGGGACGGTATTAGAAATGGCCACGATTAATGGTGCACGTGCGCTAGGATGCGACGATCGACTGGGCTCGATCGAAGCGGGCAAAGCGGCAGACCTGGTTGCCATTGACCTCGCTCGCCTTACAACGCAACCGGTTTTCGACCCTGTCTCACAAATTGTGTACAGCGCCGGGCGCGACCACGTACGACACGTCTGGGTTGGCGGGCGTCAGGTTGTTGAGAACGGAAACCTGACTACGATCGAAGTTGACGACATCCTGGCGGATGCCCGCACCTGGGGCGCGAGGATTGCGTCACAACGCGGCTAGGGAACCTGCACAAGGGTCATGCCGCAGGTTCGCCGCGGGCCGTGCTCAGTGGTCCCGATTGAGCCGATCCCACCGGTTCACGATTTCGCAAAAAAGATCGGCAGTTCGCTCGGCGTCGTAAATCGCTGAATGCGCCGCTTCGTTATCCCATGCGAAACCGGCCGCCTGGACCGCTCGCGCCAGTACTGTCTGTCCGAATGCCACGCCCGCCAGCGCAGCGGTGTCGAAGGTGCTGAACCGGTGAAACGGGAAACGCTTGATGCGGCACCGGTCGGTTGCCGCTTTCATGAATGACAGGTCAAAGGCCGGATTGTGCCCGACCAAGATCGCGCGCGTGCATGAGTAGGACTTTACCGCCGTCTCCACCTCATCAAATACATCGGTCAATGCCCGTTCTTCATCGACCGCAAGTCTGAACGGATGGAATGGATCGATTTTGTTGAATTCCAGCGCCTTCGGCTCAAGGTTCGCCCCGGGGAACGGTTTCACGTGATGAGCGAGCGTTTTGTGGCGTCGCCAGCCGTCCCCATTGCTGTATTCCAACAAGACAGCAGCGACCTCGAGCAAGGCATCCTTATCAGCGTTGAAACCGCCGGTTTCAACATCAACGATCACGGGAAGAAAGCCTCGGAATCGTGTCGTGACCGTGTGTGCAACCATGGGGAAACTGTAAGCTATGAGGATGGGCCAGAACGGGCATATAGTGCACGTCCTGGAGGAAACCTAGCCCACCATTTAAAGCGAAGGCGATGCTGCAACGCAAACTAAGACCTGGCGATCTCGAGGTTTCAGAGCTCGCGCTCGGCACGATGACCTTTGGACTGCAGACGCCTGAAATAGAGGCGCATCGCATCCTCGATCACGCCCGCACGGCAGGCATCAATTTCTTCGACACCGCCGAGATGTACCCGGCCCCGGCGGATGCTGAACTGTACGGTGAGAGCGAGCGAATTGTCGGTCGCTGGCTGGACGGGAGAGGCGACCGCGATGAAATGGTAATCGCAACCAAAGCCTGCGGACCGGGGCAATTCGTCAAATGGATAAGAAACGGCGATTCCTCGCACACGCTGGGTAACCTGCGAGCCGCGGTCGAAGGCAGCCTTGAACGCCTGAAAATTGATTGCATCGATCTGTTCCAATTGCACTGGCCGGATCGGGCTGCCAATTTTTTCGGTCAGCTCGGATTCAAGCCAGCCTCGAATGAATCCCCGTTCGACGTTGAACAGACCTTGATCGCACTGCAACGCCTCGTGGATGAAGGATTAATCCGGGGCATTGGCGTGTGTAACGAAACCGCATGGGGCCTGCACCGCTTCCTGTCGATCGCGGAACGCCTGGACCTGCCTTTACTCAGCAGTGTGCAAAACCCATACAACCTGCTCAATCGTACGCTCGAAGTCGGCATCGCTGAGTTCGCGGAGCGCGAGAACGTGCCGGTCCTGGCGTATTCACCACTTGGCTTCGGGTTACTGACGGGCAAGTATTTCGCGTCGCAGCCGGACCCTGACTCTCGCCTCAACCGGTTCAAACATTACAAGCGCTATCAATCTGGGCAAGCGCTCGCGGCAGCAAAGCGCTACTGCACACTGGCCGCCGAACACCAGCTGGAGCCGGCTTCGATGGCTGTCGCATGGCTGCGATCGAAACCATTTGTAGCCAGCGTTATCATAGGCGCGAGCAAATTGGCTCAACTCGAGGCCAATTTAGAAGCGCTGACCGCGACCATCACACCGACGCTGGCAAGCGCCATTGATCAAATTCACCGTGAGATTCCCAATCCGTGCCCGTAGCCGACCGCTCTGAATTACCGCTGCATGCCTTGACTGCCGTTAGCGCCATCGACGGACGCTACGCCCGCCACACTGCCGTGCTGAGAAATATCGTCAGCGAATATGGGCTGATACGCTATCGCGTCCTGGTCGAAGTGGAGTGGCTTAAGTCGCTGACCGCTGAATCCGCGATAAGCGGCCTCAGCGCCCTGGACGAGAGCGCACTGGCAAATCTTGACGCGCTTGTAAGTGATTTCGATCTTGCGGACGCCGAGCGCGTCAAAGCGATCGAGGGCGAGACCAACCATGACGTCAAAGCCGTGGAGTATTTCCTGCGCGAGAAATTGCAAAGCGCGTTGCCGGGAGCGCTACCCTACATCCATTTCGGCTGTACCTCAGAAGACATCAACAACCTGTCCTATAGTCTGATGCTCACCGATGCGCGCGACGTGCTGGCGCCGGTTTTGACCGCGCTTGTCGGTGTGCTGCGAAACCTGGCTTACGAGCACGCCGACTGCGCAATGCTGGCGCGGACTCATGGTCAGAACGCCACGCCTACAACGATGGGCAAGGAAATTGCCAACGTAGTGCACCGGCTCGAGATGGAACTTGAACAATTTTCGAATGTTTCGCTGCGCGGAAAGATGAATGGCGCCGTGGGCAACTATAACGCGCATGTCGTTGCCTTCCCCAACATCGACTGGCAACGGCTCAACGCCAATTTCGTCGAGCGACTGGGACTGACTTTCAACCCTTACACCACTCAAATTGAACCCCACGACTGTATCGCTGCTTACGCGCATACCCTGGTACGAATGAACACCATTCTTGTCGATCTGTGTCGCGACATCTGGCAATACATATCGCTTGGGTATTTTCGGCAACGGCAAGTTGCCGGTGAAATAGGCTCGTCTACCATGCCGCATAAGATCAATCCGATTGATTTCGAAAACGCGGAAGGAAACTTGGGCCTGGCCACCGCACTGTTTGAGCATTTCGCACACAAACTGCCCATTTCCAGGTTACAGCGCGACCTGACAGACTCGACTGTGCTCAGAAATATCGGCGCGGGTCTGGCACATGTACTCATCGCCTGCCGCTCGCTGGACAAAGGTCTGGGCAAACTCGAACTCAATTCGGCGGCGCTGGGCGCCGATCTTGACCAGGCCTGGGAGATCCTGGCCGAACCCATTCAGACCGTAATGCGAGCTGAAGGGATCGTGGATTCATACGAACAGCTCAAGGCACTCACCCGGGGGCAGACCATCGACCGCGAGACGCTGCATCGATTTATCGACGACCTTTCAGTGAGCGACAGTGCCAAACAACGACTGAAAACCCTGACCCCCGCCTCCTACACCGGCCTGGCTCAAACTCTGGCGCGCGATGTCTGAAGATATCGAACGCCTTCACGACTCAATTCTGGGTGAGACCGATCAGCTGATCAAAATCGCCGACGGCAGCATGCTCACTGCCCTCAGCTCGCGCATGGCAGAACAGAGCTCACGCTACATCGATATCGTCAGCCGCCATCTCGATCCGCCGGCGTACGACAATGAGCAGTTCGTAGCTGCGGTAAAGCGTCTGGCGCTCAGTTCCAAGCACGCGCGGATTCGTATCATGATCATCGACGCGCGGCCACTGATCACCACCGGGCGTCGCTTAATCGAGCTTGCCAGCCGCTTGCCAAGCTTCATAGAAATCCGTGCCCCCGGTCACCAGCACCGCGGATTTAATGAAGCAATCCTGTTGGTCGATAACCTCGCTTACATTCACCGGCAATTTTCCGACCATTTCGAAGGTCAGGCGAATTTCAGCGATCGTCGGGTGGGCGCAAGCCTGCGCGAACGCATCAATGACATGTGGGCGCGCGGAGTGCCGGAAACACGCTTCCGGAGGTTACACATATGAAGTGGGTCAGCATTCCGTTGATTCTCTTGCTGATCACAACGACCGCGGCTGATGACCGCGTCATGGAAATCATTCCAATCAAATCAACCCTGGTGGACAGCGTTCTGCCGACGCTGCGCCAACTCGTCGCTCCCGGGGGCACCGTGACCGGCATGAACGATCAGCTAATCATCCGCGCGACGCCGGAGAACATGGCTGATCTGAAACAGGTGTTGAGCGCATTGGACCGGTCCTTAAACCAGTTGCGAATCACCGTTCGCCAGGATATTGAAGACGACACCCGCCTGCGTTCGGACGAGTTGACCGCCCGTTTTGAAAGTGGCGACGTCAGCGGCGGCGGCCATCCGTATAGCGGTCCCGGCGCGCACATTTCCGTGCGCGACGGCAGCAACCGGGTCGACTACCACAATTTGAGCACCCGCCGGGAGCAGGACATCGAGCACGGCCATTTTGTTAGCACACTGGAAGGCCGCCCCGCATTTATCAACGCCGGCCAATCCGTACCGTGCGCTGACCGTAGAATCGTCAGTGGCGCACACGGCGCGGCCGTATACGACTCGGTTCGATATCGCGATGTCGGCGCTGGTTTCTACGTCACCCCACCACTCGTGGGTGTGGACGGCGTCAGCCTGGAAATTTCCCACTACGCCGACAAGCTCGATCCTGGCAGGGGCAGCGCAATTGATACACGCGGCTTGTCAACAATAGTCGCCGGCACGCTTGGCGGCGCCGGGCGGTCGTTTAATGAATCGGGCCGCGGCACTATGTTCAGCACGAGCGAGGCAGGTCAGGACATCTACGACGCTTGGGTCAAAGTCGATGTCGTTCGTTAAGGACGCTCCGAACAAGTCAAAACTGGGCATCTTGGCTCCAGATGCACGAATAGGGCATTGCGAATCTTCTTAGTAGCTTGCTACTGCGTGCAGTCCGCACCGTGCCTTCGTACATTTGGAACACACGCTGCACGACGCGGACTAATTCACAGCTTTCTTAAGCTATCAGGTCATCGAGTTGCCCCAGATTCGCGTTCAAGTCGAGTACAATCTGCAACGGGCCCGGAACTGCCGCAATTGATTTTGAGATTGCTCCCTGCAGGGTACGTGGACCCGCGAACCTATTCTCTGTTACGACACGGCGACAGCCGACGGGCTTAGTGACTGTTCCCAATAAAAGCTGCTGCAAAGAATCTTGAGAGCGCTGCTACTTAAAGGCCCTCCCGCAGTTTCGGAATTCCGCCTGTCAAAACTGCTGCATGGACTGGTTTCTGCGACATTGGAGATCAGCGCGCGCTACATTTTTGTCGCCTGGTTTGACGACGGCGCGGATCAATCGGAGCTGACCCGGACGCACGACCGCCTGCTCGAACTAACGCAGGCCAAAGTCGCTATGGATTTGCCGGAAGCCGGGTCTGAATTCGACCTCATCGTCGCACCTCGTCAGGGTACGATCACACCTTGGTCAAGCAAGGCCACCGACATCTGCGTTAATTGCGGCATCGAGTCTCTACTACGCATCGAACGTATGACCGCCTGGGAGTTGCCGGGATTAGCGCCGGCGGACATTGAACATTTCAAAGCGCGCGTGCATGACCGCATGACCGAGACGACTCTGACCGCGCCGGGCGCCCTCGCGTCGTGGCACCAAACCCAGGCGCCGGCGCCACTGGGTCGTGTGGAAGTACTGCGCGAGGGTCGCGCGGCACTGGAGCGAACCAACGCGTCGCTGGGTCTCGCCCTTGCCAGCGATGAAATCCACTATCTCGAAGCGCGCTACCGGGAAATTGCACGCGACCCAAGCGATGCCGAACTGATGATGTTCGCGCAGGCAAACTCAGAACACTGCCGCCACAAGATATTCAACGCCGATTGGACGATCGACGGAGAAGCGAAATCCCACAGTCTCTTTCAGATGATTCGGAATACGTTCGAAACCCATCCGAATGAGGTTCTGTCGGCCTATCGGGACAACGCGGCCGTCACCCGCGGCTACCCGGCCGAACGCTTTTTCCTGAACCCTGAGACGAATATCTATTCGAGCGCCAACGAGCCTGCCGATATTCTGATAAAGGTCGAGACGCATAATCATCCCACTGGCATTTCGCCTTTCCCCGGAGCGGCCACCGGCGCCGGCGGAGAAATCCGGGATGAAGGTGCCACAGGTCGCGGGGCGCGACCTAAGGCCGGACTCACAGGTTTCAGCGTTTCCCACCTGCGACATCCGCTTATTGATGCACCCTGGGAATGCGACAGACCCTTGAACCCCAAACTGGCCAGCGCCCTCGATATCATGCTCGAAGGCCCCATCGGAGCAGCAGCCTTTAACAATGAATTCGGGCGACCGGCGCTGCTCGGATACTTTCGCAGCTTTGAAACGCCGGCGTCCGACAGGCAACTGCGTGGATACGACAAGCCCATCATGCTTGCAGGGGGTGTCGGCAATATTCGTCGACAGCACATCGAGAAGAACACCGTCGAGCCCGGCGACCGCATCATCGTCCTCGGTGGCCCGGCTATGCTGATCGGATTAGGGGGCGGTGCAGCCTCGTCGATGAACGCCGGTGCCGGTCAGGATGACCTGGACTACGCGTCGGTGCAGCGGGACAATGCAGAAATGCAACGTCGATGCCAGCAGGTCATCGATACCTGCTGGGCTGCCGGGGACCACAACCCGATTCAGATGATTCACGACGTCGGCGCGGGTGGATTGTCCAACGCAATTCCGGAACTACTGCATGATTTCAATCGAGGCGGCCAATTAAACCTGCGTGCGATTCCGAGCGCGGACCCCGGTCTTTCACCGCTCGAAATCTGGTGTAACGAAGCGCAGGAACGTTACGTACTGGCAATCAAACCCGCGGACATGGCAGTGTTTAGCGCGATCTGCGAACGCGAGCGCTGTCCCTTTGCAGATCTGGGAGAGGCAACGCAGGCAGAACACCTGCTGGTTACTGACGTCGCCTTAAACACCCCCGCAATCGATATTCCTATGGATGTGATCTTCGGCAAACCGCCGAAGATGTCCCGACAGGCGGTCACACAGGAGGCGATCGCGCTGCCGCCGCAGGCCGTATTGTTCGAGCTCGGAGACGCCATTGATCGGGTGTTGCGATTCCCCGGGGTCGGCGACAAACGTTTCCTGATAACCATTGGCGATCGCACGGTCGGGGGCTTGTGTGTGCGCGATCAAATGGTGGGGCCATGGCAGGTACCGGTTGCAGACTGCGCGGTCACCGCTGCCGGCTTCGTCGATTTCAGTGGCGAAGCGATGGCGCTCGGCGAGCGAACGCCGGTGGCGCTTATCGACGGGCCGGCCTCCGCCCGTCTTGCCGTCGGTGAAGCGGTCACCAATCTCGCGGCTGCCCGGGTCAGGCAGATCAGCGATATCGTGTTATCGGCAAACTGGATGTGTCCGGCCGGATTCGAGGGCGAGGACGCACGCCTCTACAGTATGGTCGAAACCGTTGGTGTCGATTTCTGTCCGCGACTCGGGGTCAATATCCCGGTCGGGAAAGACTCGATGTCGATGCAGTCGAGCTGGGAATCCGACGGCGCCCAGTGGCAAACGGTTGCGCCAGTCTCGCTTGTGATCACGGCGTTCGCCCCGGTTGTCGATGTGACGCGTTCACTCACGCCGCAGCTCAGCGAACAGAATGGCGAACTCATTGTGATCGATCTCTCCGACGGGAAAAACCGGCTCGGCGGCTCAGTTTTCGCACAGGCGACTTCGCGGGAACTCGGGGACCCGGCCGATTGCGACAGCCCGGAACGCCTGTGCGAATTTTTCACCGCCATTCAGATGCTGAACGAAAACGGTTATATCCGCGCCTATCATGATCGCTCGGATGGCGGCCTGATGGTGACGCTGCTCGAGATGGCCTTCGCATCACGTCGCGGACTTGAAATTGATTTGAGCAAGCTCGGTGACGATGTCAACGCGATCTTGTTCGCCGAAGAGCTGGGAGCCGTCATTGAGGTACCGCGCGGGGCGGTCGATGAGGTCATGGATTTCTTGCGCGGCACGAGCTCACTCGCGCCCATGGCGCACTGTATCGGTCGCGCCTCGGACGATGTCGACGTCAAGTTTTCGCATGCCGGCGAGATGGTGTTCGAGCAATCGATTTTCTCACTGCTCAACGCCTACTCGTCGACCACCTACGCAATGCAATCGCTGCGCGACAATCCCCGCTGCGCTGATCAGGAACTCGCCAGCATTCTCGATCAGAACGATCCGGGGCTCGCCATCTCGGCGCCAGAGCCGCTGCAAGCACGATTTGCACAAGGGCCCGAATTGCTGTCGACACGACCACGCGTCGCAATATTGCGCGAGCAGGGCGTCAACGGGCATCTGGAAATGGCGGCTGCGTTTACCCGCGCCGGATTCGAAGCAGTCGACGTGCATATGTCCGATGTGATCGCCGGACGGGAAGATTTAATGGCCGTGAGCGGCCTCGCCGTCTGCGGCGGGTTTTCCTACGGCGACGTGCTCGGAGCCGGTCGCGGTTGGGCCGGCACGATCCGGTTCAATGCAGCCGCCAATGACGTGTTCGCACGATTCTTCACACATCCGGACCGTTTCACGCTGGGGGTATGCAACGGCTGTCAGATGCTCGCGGATCTGGGCGATCTGATTCCTGGTACTGCCGCCTGGCCGCGCTTCGTTCGCAATCACTCCGAGCAATTTGAAGCACGGCTCAGCATGGTCGAAATCACGCAATCGCCCTCGCTGCTACTCGATGGACTGGCAGGATTGCGGACGCCGGTCGCAATCGCTCACGGCGAGGGTCGGGCCGCCTGGGACGCGGACGGAGACCCGATGGCGATGTGTTTGCGCTACACCGACAACCAGGGCAACGTCGCGTCCGACTACCCCGCCAATCCCAACGGCTCCCCACACGGGTTGGCCGGTGTAACTTCGGACGACGGACGTGTCACCATAATGATGCCCCATCCGGAACGCGTCTTTCTCGCACGCCAGATGTCATGGGCCCCGCCGGATTGGGCGCACGAGGAAAGCCCGTGGATGCAATTGTTCTATAACGCCCGGCGGGCCATCGGCTGGGACAGAGCCCGGAGCGCAGCATGCGCTAGCGCTTCGACCGGCTGCGCCCATGCCGGAGTGGTTACTGAATTCCTCATGCACCTGGCACGTCAGAATCGGATTGGCGATTGACCGAATGAGCACGAGGGATTAGCGTGGCCGGCACGAAACCGACCTGCGGGACGGTGTGACGGACCGATGGAGAGCGGCGATGGCACAGGGCTTGTTGTTGATTGATATTCAAAATGACTACTTTGCGGGCGGCGCCATGGAACTCGTAGCAATGGAGCGGGCAGCGGACAAGGCTGCCTCGGTTCTCAAACGCTGTCGGTCTAAAGGATGTGCGGTGTTCCATGTACAACACCTGGCAGCCCGACCTGAAGCTGGTTTCTTCATTCCGGACACACCTGGCGCAGAGATCAATACGCGTGTGCAACCCGCCGCGGGCGAATCAGTGACACAAAAACACTTCCCTAATGCTTTCCGGGACACCGATCTGGAGCAGGCCCTTCGATCGAGCGGTATTGATGAACTGGTCATCGTCGGCGCGATGAGCCATATGTGTATCGATGCAACGACCCGCGCCGCTTTCGATCTCGGCTTCACCTGTGCGGTGCTCGAAGACGCTTGCGCGACACGTGATCTGACGTTCAACGACAAGCCAGTTTCAGCTTCCGACGTCCATGCTTCTTTCATGGCGGCCCTCGGCGGTATCTATGCGACTGTGACCACCGCGGATAGTGTCTGCAGCTGAACGTTAGGCGATGCGATGGGCAACAACGCAGGTGACGAGGACAGCGAGCGATTCTCCGATCTAATTGGCGACGTCAAACGCCTGCACCACGATCAGGCTGAGCTACGCCCGCCCCGCAAGTCGCTCGGCCGGAGCCCGAAAAACGCCCGCCGGGAAGCACCCACATTAAACGACGACTATACGGAATCGAGCCCGAAGCCCGCGGAATCGTATAAACGCGGCGGCGTGCAAACCAGTGTGATGCGCAAGCTGCGTCGCGGACAGTTCCAGATTTCCGCCGAACTCGATCTGCATGGCCTGACGGTCGCACAAGCGCGCTCGGAACTGACCCGATTTCTGTTTCAAGCCCAGCGGGAGCACGTCACCTGCGTTCGCATCGTTCATGGCAAGGGCCTGGGTTCGCCCGGGTTCAATGCTGTGCTGCGACCGCGAGTGCAACACTGGCTCAGCGGCGACGAGCGAGTTCTGGCGTACGTGCCAGCCGGCCGCCGCGATGGCGGCAGTGGCGCGACCTGGGTCTTGCTCCGACGCGGCTGATTAAGCCGCCGGTGCCCAGCGATATCGGAAACCGAGGTGCCGTGTCCCGGCTATCGGCCGGCCGGCGTCAGCTTCGGCCACCTTCAAGCGCACAAATTGCGAGAGCCGCGATGCCTTCCCCTCTGCCCGTGAAACCCATTTTTTCGGTGGTCGTGGCCTTAACGTTGACTGCCGCGAGCGCTACATCCAGATCGGCGGCGATGTTCTCACGCATCTGTTCAACATGAGGGCTGATACGTGGTTGCTCGGCAATAATCGTCGCGTCGATATTGGTCACTGAATATCCCTGCTGTTGCACTAAATCCCGGGTGTGACGCAGCAGGACACGGCTGTCGGCACCGGCGAAGGCCGGGTCCGAGTCGGGAAAATGCCGGCCAATGTCGCCCAACGCAGCTGCGCCCAGTAACGCGTCACACAGCGCATGTAGCAACACGTCGCCATCGGAATGTGCCGCAAGCCCCTTGCTGAAAGGAATCCGCACGCCGCCCAGAAAGACGTGGTCTCCGCTGTCGAAGCGATGCGCGTCATAACCCTGACCAACTCTCATGTCGTTATCCTGATTTGAAATGATCGCACTGCGAAGCCCATCAAGTCTCGTCAGCCTGAGCGTTAAGGATAGCAGCGGCCAAAGCCAGGTCTTCGGGGTGTGTGATCTTGATGTTGTCGGCGTGGCCCGGCACGACGCAGGGGACTAGGCCACAGTATTCGATCGCCTGTGCCTCATCGGTGACGACGATGCCGTCCGCGAGGGCTCGCTCTATCGCGCTGCGCAACATACCCAAACGAAACATTTGTGGCGTCATCGCCTGCCACATTGCATTGCGGTCAACGGTTTCGACGATTGAGCCGTCGCCGTCACAACGTTTTAACGTATCCCGCACAGGAGCCGCGAGAATGCCGCCGACTGCATGCCGCTCAAGCCGGCCAAGCATGGCACTGACGTCCGCTGCCCGCAGGCAGGGACGCGCGGCATCGTGGACGAGAACCCA